>CAZBEL010000076.1:0-7052 GCA_964490885.1 uncultured bacterium | reverse complement strand
ATTTTTGAAAGTGATCTCTTCAGCCGGCAAGAATTCTCGGCTCCGCAAATAGCGCCTGTTGAGCTGAGTAAGTTGGATCTCGGAACCGGTCAATAAATCAATCGCAAAAAGTTCATCCGGAGCTTGTAGTTGAGCCCCGTGATAAACCAGTCTGTTACCCGTACGGTCCACACTCCAGGAAATAACAACGGCTTCATCTTTAGTTATCTGATCCACAGATCCATCATTTACTTTGGCTCGGAGTAGTGGTTGACAACCATTGCTGGATACACTGTAATAAATGAACCGTCCCTCGGGATCCCACACAGGGGCAACGACTTGTAAAGAGGGCGTTACATCCCCTAACGTCAGGGCATAGGCTGTACGATCCAACTGAGCGCCATACACCCGGTGACCTCTACCATTCAATCCCACCGTGTTCAATAGGTAGTTCACCGCTCCCCAACTATGGTACGGACGCTGATGACCTAGATAAGCCAGGGTTTTTCCATCCGGAGAAAACGATAGTCCTTCCTTTGGTCCTCGCGGTGCGCGCACCTGTTTCACCTCACCACCTGTTGCAGGAACGTGGTAAATCTGCTGTTCCTCCAAGCGGTACTGCCAGTCGGAATGTCGAAAAGAAATAAAAGCAATTTCGTCTCCATTCGGAGACCAGCAAGGAAAAGCATCATGGTAGGGCCCTTCCACCAATTGTCGGCAACGCCCTCCGGGAACGGTGGCCACCCACACGTGGGTGAATTCACTATCGAAAAATCCCTCCCCATCCAGGCGATACCAGAGATCTTTAATGTGACGATATACAGGCGTCTTGGGATTACCCTTGCCGTCCACTTCCACCTCCTTGCCCAAGGGATGGAATAAGAAAGCGATGCGCTTTCCCTCCGGGGACCAACACAAGTGAGAAATTGTTCCCCTGGGAAGGTTGGTTAACGGGCGAGCCTCTCCTCCGGTCATGGGTAAGAGCCAGATCTGACCCCTGGTCTTTTCTTGGCGGATAAAGGCGAGGGTATTTCCGTCCGGGGACCAACGGGGGGTATGATCCTTGCGTTCCCCAAATGTGATCTGCCGCAGGTTACTTCCCGAAGTATCCACCATAAAAAGATTGGTGATATACTTCTTGGCTTTTCGTAGCATACGTTCCACGACAAAAACTACTTGCTTCTCATCTGGCGATATTTGGGGATCAGACACAAGTCGAAAACGATATAAATCTTCAATGGCAATAAATTTCGATTCCATTACGTTATCCTCTTAGCTTACTCAGGTAAGGACCACAATAGGGCACAGTGATCACGGTAGAGTTGCCATATGGCGTCTACATCACTGTCTTCATCCAATCCGTGGCCAATAATTTTCTTGTGATCCAGGTGTAATTTTCCCATAAAGTACCATCGGCCTGGCTTCAGGGTCATTCCCTGGTGATAAATCTCCATGGGGTCGGGACCGTTCAAACCTGTAGTGGGCCTGGCCATTGAAATCGTGTTCACCACGCCATCATTCTCAAACCACGTAGAGTCCGTGGCTGTCCCGTCACCCCAATAAGCAGTTTTGCGCCCTAAGATTCGGGCATTCCCCCGCAGAATAACAGAGGTAGTTTTATCTGGTATATGGAAACCAGTGGCCGAGTCTAATACTGTGCTGGAAGTGGCAAAGGAGAAATAGTAAACCTGGGGATCGGCTCGTACAATAGTATTCAGTTGTCGAGCACCCTCCAAACTAGTATCCCAGGCGGAAATATTCTTAGTTCCCCAGGCCGGGCTTTCCCGCATGCGACGGAAATATTCCGACCAAGACTCATCCTCCCGACGCTCGAACCCCCATTGTTGCAAATCAAAGTCGTAAAAATTATTACCCACGACCGCCGCCACCGCAATAAAGTCCTGAAGGAAAGGAATGCTCTTATTTACAATATCCGAGAGTGTAGTACCATCGTGAGGTGTGGAAAGGGTGGTAATGGATTTAATCCAACCTTCATTTCGTTGGCCCAGAAAGGGATCGGCTTCAGGAATAGTCCCTGCTGAATCGCTGTAAACCACCGTGCTAAGTAAATACTGCAACATGCGAATCGTCTGGCCACCCATGCTGTGTCCGATTAGATGCACCGGGTGTTGGGCATCCCACTGAGGATACAGCCCAGGAAAGACCTTCCCTTCCGGGCGCTGGATAATGCCATAGGTTTGGGCATGCCCCTGACCATAATCCACCTGCCCACCTTTTATTTGATAATACAACTCCACTGCCCGGTCCCAGTTGGAAGAGACCGGACCCACTGATGCCGTGTACACCTCAAAACCTTGATCCCGGAGATAAGCCTCCAAGTCATTGGTACCACCCCAATACAAATATCCTCCCATTTCATCACGCCCCCAACCCATAAAACCATGTACTAATATAATAGGATAACGATTCTCTCCCCTTAGCATGCATCCCAAAAACAAAACAACAACCAAACCATAACCAAAAAGGACATGTAACAAGCCCCATAGCCTAACGCTATCCTGGACACGGGAAGTGTGTTTATTTACAAACATCTGTAGAGATGTAGAAAAATTTTGGGTGTGCGCTAAGCGATCCACTAACATATCGCTTTAATTTAAGGCAATTCCCCATCAAATTTGCACTAAAAGGTATTTACCAAGGAGACGGCATCAACTACCAGTCCCCTTTCAACCGCCTAATAACCGCATGGCCGGACAATTTGGACTAACGACTCTTAGGAGTGCTAAGAACGGTCGGTGAAAGAGAAGATAAGTTATGTTATGTACCGCAAACCGTTTCAATGAGGATCGCACAAACCTGGTAGGGGTCCATGTTGGCGGCAGGACGGCGATCCTCCAGATAACCATACCCCTGCCTGGCCGTGGCCATGGGAATGCGAACGGAAGCGCCTCGATCACTTACCCCATAGCGAAATTCATCAATGCGGCAGGTCTCGTGCAAACCGGTGAGACGTTCCTCATTGTGGGCTCCGTATACGGCAATGTGCTCGGCATGACGCCTACGCAGCTTTTCGCAGGCCTCTTCGATCACCTTGAGTCCTCCAGGCTCCCGCATGGCTTTGGTGCTGAAATTGGTATGCGCACCAGCACCATTCCAGTCTCCCTTCACCGGTTTAGGATGGAGCGTGGCACTCACCTGATACTCTTCCCCTACCCGATACAAAAGCCAACGGGCTAACCAAATCTCATCCGAAACCACTAGTGCTTCCAGCGGGCCAATCTGGAACTCCCACTGACCAGGCATCACCTCGGCGTTTAACCCGTAAATCTCGATCCCGGCCTTTAGGCAAAGATCCAGGTGATGTTCCACGATGTTCCGACCGAAAACTTCGTCCGCCCCCACACCACAGTAAAACGGCCCCTGGGGCGCTGGATAACCACCGTCTGGCCAACCCAAGGGGGAGCGACCTTTGAATAAGGTATATTCTTGCTCAATACCAAAGAGGGGTTCGTGATCCCGGTACTGCTCCACAACTTCACGAAGATGAGCCCGGGTGTTACTCTCGTGAACTGAGCCATCCGAATTAAACACCTCATTCATGACAATAATATGGTCCCCACCTCGAATGGGGTCCGAAATGAAATAGACCGGCTTCAATAAACAGTCGCTGTCATGCCCTTCGGCCTGCTGCGTGCTGGAACCATCAAAACCCCACTGGGGAATATCGTCAAGATTCTTCACTGGACCTGGAATTACCCTGGTCTTAGAACGTAATTTGGCTGTGGGCTTGTGTCCATCCATCCAAACATATTCAGCTTTGATTCTCTGCATTATCTTTCCTTTAATAACACTCAGGTTTTGTTTTCTATTGGTGCATTCAGGTCTAAGACCCAATCTTCTTTATATGTACTCATCACCACGGATGTGTGGGTTCTGGTTACCCCTGGCCAGGCCTGAATCTCCCGTAACAATTGTTCCAATTCCGAAGAATTCCGCACCCTTACCTTCAATAAATGACTCCCTTCCCCGGTAACCGAATGACACTCTAAAACGCCTGGGTGACGAACAGCCTCTTGAACGATATCTTCGTAATGCTCTGAAGAAGCGCTCACCACTGCAATGTAGGCGGTAAGATCAAACCCCAACTTCTTGGCGTTTAACTTGGTGGTGAACTTCTGGATAAAACCCCCCTCAACCAACTTACGTATACGCTCAGTTATGGTAGGGATCGATAACCCCAGGCGCTCTGCCATCTCGCTGGCAGTTACCCGGGCGTTCTCTTGCAAAAGAGATAATATTTGATAGTCACGAGTGTCCATTTGTTAAAGTAAAATAATAAATACTATCCGTAGTGATCAATAAAAATTATAAGATTATTTTATGTTTAACTTAAATTCTTATATAGTTTACTGTTATTTCCTAATTATATTAAAAATAGAATCCCCACTGGAGGAGGACGCGAAGGGCAAAATTGTTTTCTCCCTGTCGGGGGTGAGAAATCCACAGGGGAAAGTAAAGACCAACTTCCATGAGACTCTGCGATTCCAGCCCCAGGCCCATGGCTAGATAGGTAGGTGCAAACTTCCCTAGGGAACGCAACCGCTCGGCCAGAGAACCTTTGACATTCGTGACCAGTGCAGCGTCGGCATAGACCATAGGCCATACCGGCCGATCAGTCTCTAACCCTACACTTACGCCGTAACTGAGCACCGAATTCCACCATTCATTATCCGCTTCAGTCATCCCCCGCAAAAGGGGAATGTTACTTTCCCGCCGCTTCCAGGCGTGGGGCTTATAAACCAATTGATACCGTAAAAAGTTGTTGGTTCGGTCATCCCATACAAACCCTCCTTCACCATGAAAACGCAGAATCACAGCCCGGAAGGCATGCTTCTCCACATCCAGGGCGGTAGAAAGGCGGTAGATTGTTTGCAACTTTCCTTCTTCACTGGTCCGTCCCAGAAGACCATTCACCCGTAAAACCCTCCGATGACGGCGAGAATAAAGAAAGCGAATAAACTCCTCATCCAGGGTCCAGGCTACACCTGGTTCCCACCAATCTTCGGCTCGAGAGGCCACCATCCGCCGATGTTGGAATCGCGTGGTTAGCCGCTGGTAAGAAGAAACGCCCGTCGTGATCAAGTAAGTGGGTTCCCCTACATACGTCACTAACGAAAGGGTTTGCTGGTAGCGAGGATATTCGTAACTGGCGGTTAGTTCCCAGTAGGTGAGATCAACGGATTTCAACGGTGTACGAAATACCACCACACCGCCCCAATTATGGCGAGGAAAGCCAGTAGAAAATGTAAGCTCCAGATCAAAGGAATTCTGAAAGAAAGCTGGGAAAAGGGGCATGAGATTCAACCCCAAACCTCCCGAAAATTGCACTCCATAGCGCCAAGTATCGCGCCAATCTCGCTTGATCCGAGGACGGTAGTACACCTTGTACGTCTCCCAACTAGGGATACCGTAAATAGGCTGAAAGGCTAACCGCCTAGGCCAACGATTGTTAAATCGGTTGGAGTCAAACAACCGCTTTTGCGGATCGAGAACTACCGATACAACGCGGCTATGAGTGTTTAAGGTTAGTAAAGGTGTTTTATTAAGCTGAACATCTTCTAAAATCAACGTATCCCCGGCCTGGGTAAACACCGCTACGTCTACAGGCAATATCCACTCTCCAGTGTATCCTGTAGTGATCACCGTTCTCCATTGCCTGTTTTTCTGTTCCACGCTGGTCACCTTCTCCACCCGGAGGTCGGGACGGATATTCGTCGTCAATGCCAGTCGGAAATTGTCCGCCACCTGATCATTTACCACGCGCGCAATAGTCCTGATGAAAGTCTCCGTATCCACCACCCGCCAGCGATTCTCGGCAGTATAAGTAAGCATGAGACGATTCATGAGACTATCCCCAATGGAAGCCTGCAACATCTGCAATGCATGGCGACCAACCACGTAGCGGCTGTAACGCTGGGCCTGGCTTTCCCAGTTGATTTCTTTCCCAGGTTGGTAAATAGGCGGCAAGGAACGGTCCCCAAAAAGATCGTGGAGGAGTCGCACCCATTCCTCAGTGGACATGGTTCGCAGATCGCTCCAAAAGTCAAACAAAGGAACCGGTGGTTTCAATAACCTTCCTGGCTCCCGGTCAAGGCGTTCCTTTTCCTGGTACAGCCAACTGGCATATTCCGTAAAGGATTCGTTCAACCATATCTCCTGAGGGTCGCGAGCGTAAATGGCATTCCCAAACCACAGACTGGCTATTTCATGGTAAAGTAGCGGCCCACCACTCAAATTCTGTTGGAATAACAGCAAAGGTCCAAAAGAAGTGGAGGGTGAACCCAGCGAATAGCTAACTCCCACAACTATTCGATCGGTAGGGCAAGAACCAAATTTCTCTTCGAAAAATGGGATTACTTCTTTGACTTCCTGGGTAACAGTGCTTACCCGTGCAATTTGCCCCGGTAGAGTAAAGAACTCCACCGTCACTGATCCAACCACCGTCAGGGTTTTCATAAACCGATCAGAAACAATAAATCCCACATCATGGGCTCGAGAGGTGTAATAAACACTCCTTAAGAGATTTCCGGAAAGGGTATCCGTTCGGACTTCCTTGGCTGAAGAACCCACCACGAAATTAACGGGATAGGTTAAGGTAACGTCAAAAATCGCCAGGTTACTCCGTGGGGGAGACTTAGGAGTGTAGTTCTCCGTGTGCCAACCATCACCGTGGAAATACTCCAGGATAGGGAAAACATTAATGAGGGTGTAAATCACCGAGTCTCCCACGCTTCCCAGGGAGGGATTGTAGGGGTGGTTTATGGCTGCAACCCGAGTAGTGAAGGGAATCTCCACCAGGGCTGTTTCACCGGGCCGCAACTCCGGAAAGAGCCCCACTCGCATGGTGCGTTTATCAGCATCCACAACCGGCCCTAAATGAGAGCTGCGTACCCGTCCAATGATTGTCGCCACGGAACCCTCTTTAGGGGACACCCCACTGCTATTGGCTTGGTTGCGAAAGTAAAGCTCCCCTAATGGTCGATCCCAGCGATTGGTAATGGTGACACGATTGAGCCCTTCTACCCGGGCGGGCTCTTGGCCCTCAGCCGGGA
>CAZBEL010000075.1:0-7126 GCA_964490885.1 uncultured bacterium | reverse complement strand
CCTTGACGTTCCAAAGGGCCCCGGATCAATCCTGTGGAATTGTTGTGCAACCAGAGAAAAAGATGGGCGTTGGCCTCCCGGGCAATATCCATACGCTCTTTCAGAGACATGGTGCGGTCATCCGGTCGGGTGATAACCACGCGGGCCCCCCGCTGTTGCAGCAATTCGGCTAAGTAATGCGTATACACTAGATTAACATCCTTCTCCATGAGACCAGTCGCCCCTACAGCCCCGGTGTGTTGGCCGCCGTGCCCGGCATCCAGAGCAATAGTCAATTGAGCAAAGGGATTGTCCTTCTTAATAAGGGGAGGCTTGCGGAGCGTCAGGCGAAACGTCTTACCCTCGTACCATCCCCTGAACCCCCACTGTTGATCAGTATTCAGAAAAACGTCAAAACGAAGAACGTCATCATCGAGTTGGGCCCAATCAATATGGTCAATGAAATCGCCGCTATCGGGATAAACAGACCATTCATCCTGAAAATGGGTACGGTAAAGATAAAGCGATACCTTTTGAGGGTTAATACTTTGGATTAAATCAAAGGGTACTTTCTCTGTGAGCCGCAATGAAAACGTCACCCAATTTGAATCCTGGGAGGTAGTAATTCCGTAAAGACTGGCTTCCGGTAAAGATGAACCCAAAGGGATACGCTCAACCGTGCTTTTCTGCACATAGGCTTCCCGATGATTGGAAATTTTCACCCGATACCACTCCCCGAGGTCAGCCACCAATTGCAAGGGAATGCCCTTAGGAAGGTCCATGAAAATCTCCCCACCAACGCTGAAACGAACCAGATTGTACTCCTCACTAGTGATGACTAATTGCGGTTGCCGGTACGGCAAGACTGTTATTCGCGCCAAAGACTTCTTTTTAACCCGTTTCCCATCAGCCCCCTGCAGCCGGAAAATGATGCGCTTATTGCGACAAGCATCTCCTGGCTGAATGATATAAACACCTTCATACACACCCTGGCGACCACCAGTATCTTCAGGAGATCTTTCTCGCATGGGTAATCGTCCTTTCGTCAATCCTTTGATCTGAAAGGAGGCCTTTCCACCAGGTGAACCTATAAACTGCACCTTGATTTCCGCAGGTACGTAGTAAACCTGATCTTTCATTGGCATCATCAAGGTATCCAAAATAACGGTGGGACTTGGAGGAAGAGGTTCCAGGGGCGGAATCCGGTAGATATGCAAGGATAACTCTTGACTACCGCGAGAACCGGCTACGGAAAGCGGAATCACATTCCATCCCGGTTGTAACGGGATAGTACCGGTTACCGCGCCTGTAGAATAAACCTTCACGGTGTCGCCATTGACGGTCACCGTTGCGGTTGTATCCCGCACCCAGGCTCCATATCGCACTTGCGATAGGTTAAAGCGACTGGAATCTGCCGGGTAGGTTGTGGATAAAAATGTGCTGGTATCGCGTTGGGCGATCTGTTCGGCAAAAATCTTTTCAATAGAGTAGGGTTGGGCCGAAAGGTGAACTCCAGAAAATAGTATAAAAAAGAAAGTAAAGATCAGGGAAGCTAATTGAGGAAACGGGCTCTGGAAGTTAAGGTTAATCCCCTTCCAATAGCTTTTTTCCACGATACAGTTTAGTTAACAAATGCCGGGAGAGGGATCATTCTTCACGCAATCCCTGGATGGCTTTCAGAATATCCCGGCGACTGACCAAACCCACTAAGCGTTCCCCGTCCACAACTGGAAAGCGGCGGTAGTTGCAACTCATAAACAACTCGGCCGCGGTTACGATACTCGTGGCACTGTCTACTGTCTGGACCTCCTTAGTCATATACTCCGCAACCAGCCCTCCCAGCTCCCGGTAATAGGAGGAATGTAATAAGGTACGCATGCAATCCTTTTCAGATAAAATACCCACTAACTTCCCGTGGGCATCCACTACCGGGGCTCCTGAGATATGACGCCTAAGCAATACCTCCATGGCATCCAATACGTGCATATCTGGACGAAAAGTAATGACCTCTTTGGTCATATAGTCCGCCACAGCCGGGGGTGAAATGGGAGATTTTTCTTTGAGTACGTCGTTCATGATAACACAGGGAACCTATGACTTTTTTCTTTCAATAGCAACTCCTCGAAATAACCATTTACAGAACAAATTGCCCGAGAGAACCCTCCGCTAAATCTAATTTAGAACAAAATAAGCCCCCGATTAAGATTTAGATTAAGTCACTCCTATTTCCTTATTAGGTAACCCTCAAGACTCACTAATGTGCTCCTCCTCTATTTGCACACTCCACTTTCCCTTTTCCCCTAACACCTCAAGGTAAAAGGCACCCGTGGATCCATCAAGGGTTTTGGATCCCGATTCGTTCCCCTTCATGATAATCAATAAAGACCCCCCATCCTCTTCTAACGTCTTACCCTCTTGCACCAGGTACACGCCCGCCAATGCCTGGGTTCTACCCTTGAAAGAATAGGACAAACGACATGGTCGACCGGAAAGAGTAAAGGGTTTTGAACGAAGATTCCCTTCCCCGGATAAACGTACCATTTCTACCCATTCCACTTTGGTGGAATCCACTCCCGACACGTTGCCATCGGTGGTTTCTGCTAAAGTTTTGTCTGGTTTCCGCGGCGACCCCTTGATCCCGCAATTACTCAAACTGAGAACAATAGCTAATGCGGGGAGAAGCCACAAAACCCAAAGCGATACCCTGGAACTTGGAATCATGAATTTCTGCATACCTCTTTTCTGAATGTTAATGGCTATATACATCCACTTTAGCTGCTCTCGGAAAAAATTTTAATAAATTCTTAACAAGAACAGGCCAGTGAGCTCTAACTCACAGGGGAAACTAATGTTTCCTTTCCCGACGGTTGGAGGGTACTCACCCGGGCTACCTTTTGCATCACTTGCAGGAGGCTACCCAGTTTTTCTACCGTGACCGTGCACACCCCAAAGGCGGACTCCACTACACCCTGGACCAAGAACAGTGATTCCCAGTGAAGCAAGTCCCCGTATTTACGAAACACGTCCGGGAAGAGTACACATTCAAATGTGGCCGTTTCATCTTCCAACGTCAGGAACTCCATGGGTTCCTGGCGGCGGGTTTGGGCTTCCTTACGCGTGATATACACCCCTGCTAGACGGATACGCCGGCCCACATAGTCAGGAATTTCCCGGGCTTGCTGAACCCGGCTCCGCAACCACTCCCGGTAGGGAGTTAGGGGATGCTGGGATACGGGAAAGCCAAACGTCTCTACCTCCAGCCGAGCCTTTTCCCGGGGGGATATCTCTTCTCTCAAAGGGGCTTCCGAAAAAGGACGACCTTCTCCCTCCTGAAGATAGAAACCGGCTACCCGATAGGCCACTTCACGATGGGTCAGCCCCGATTCCAGTTCCCGAAAACACCCGGCATTGGTCAAAGCAATGGCATCGGAAAGGTCCAGGTCCACCCGCAGGAGAAAATCATCTAAACTGGTGAATAAACCTCTCTTCCGTTCCGCCAGAACTGCCTGAATGGCTTTCTCCTGGAGACGTTTAATGCTCATAAACCCCATGCGGATCACTTTCCCCCAGCCCCAGAATCCCTTTTCGCTACGGTTAATGTCGGGCAACAGTACCTGGATTCCCATACGCCGAGCCTCGCTCAAATAAGCGTAAGCAGAATAGTAGCCACCCTGGTTGGTCACAACGGCGGCCAAAAACTCAGCCGGGTAGTGGGCTTTTAAATAAGCACAGGTCAGGGAGAGCATGGCATATGAAGCCGAATGGGGTTTACAGAAGGAGTAGCCTACAAAAGAGGCCATCATGTCCCACACGGTATCGATGAGTTCCTGGGAGTAGCCCCGGCGTTGGGCACCGGCATAGAACCGACGTTTCCACCCCGGTAACAGATGCTGAAAGGCCTCCCGGCCCATGGTCTTGCGGAAGATCTCCGCCTCCGAGTACCCGAAACCGGCCAGCACCCGGGCCGCCTGGGACACCTGCTCTTCGTACACCATGATGCCGTAACTCTCCTTCAAAAACTCCAAGTCGGGGTGGATAAGTTTCCACGGCTTCCCGTGAATCCGCTCTACCAAACGGTCGGCGAACCGGTTGGCGGCCGGCCGGATAATGGAAGTGTAAATCACCAAGTGCTCAAAATCCACCCGGCCGGCCTTGGTAAGGAGCAGCCGGGTAGCAGGACTCTCAATGTAAAAGATTCCCATGGTCTTTCCAGACTTCAACAAAGCCTCGGTTTTTGGGTCCCCCACCGGCTGGAGACGGTGGTAATCCACGCGCTCTTGAGAGACGGCTCCCACGCCGTAATTCAATTTGATCTGCCGCAGCGTATCCCGCACCACCGCCAGACTGCGATTCCCCAACAGATCAATCTTCATCAAACCGGCGTCCTCCACCTGATCTTTTTCCCACTCCACGATCTGGACCCCCTTGGTCGCCTTTAACACGGGAACATATTTGCGAATCTCGTCGGGAACGATGATCACCCCCCCGGGATGCACGGAAACGTGACGGAAAACGCCGGTGATTTTTTCGCTACAGGCAATGACCTCCCGAAGGGTGTCGTCTAAATTCACATTAGCGAAACGGGGATCCTCGCGAATCCAGCGCAACAAGTCTCGCCGGGAATGATGATAGCCGATCCGTTTGGTAAGACTTTTAATCTCCTCGTTCGACAGCCCGTAAACTTTGGCCACCTCCCGAATAGCCGAGCGAGGACGCAAAAACACCTGCGTAGCTACCATGGCTGTCCGTTCCTGCCCATACTTTTGAAACACGTACGCCAGAATATCATCCCGTTCATCCCAGGGAAAATCAATGTCGATATCCGGGAGTGTTACCCGTTCGGGATGGATGAAGCGCTCGAATTGCAGATGATAGCGAATGGGATCCACCTGGGTAATGAACAGACAGTAACTCACGATGGAAGCGGCACCGGACCCCCGGCCGATGGTGGCGCGGGTTTGCTGCACGATGTCCCGCACAATGAGAAAGTAGGGAGCAAAACCCTTCTGAGCAATGAGACTCAATTCGTAGTCAATTCGTCTGACTATCTCCGGGGTTAGGTCACCGTAGCGCTGCCGGGCTCCCCGGTAGACCATCGCCTTTAAAACCCGGTTAGCCCGGTGGGTCTTGCGCAACGAAAGATCGGGGAAAATCGTGTTCACAAAAGACCAATCAGTGTGGCACCGCTCCGCCAGATAGTAACTGTTGTTAATGGCCTCCAAACTGTTGGGGAAAAGGGTCTGCATCTCCTTCTCCGACCGCAACCAGTGCTGGTCGCTTTTGCAGCTTCCCAGCGGCAACCGGGAGAGGGTGGTATTTTGGGCAATGGCCCGGAGGACCTTGTGAAGATGATGATCCGTTGGTTTCTCGAAGTACACATCCCCCGTGGCCACTACCTCTAAATGGAATTCCCGGGCCAGGGCGTGAGCCCGTCGCTCGGAAACACCGGGGCGCAACTCCACGAAAAGATGAGTATTGGGAACAAAATGACACAGGGTTTCCAACACCTGCCGTTGATGACTAAAGATAAACAGCCCCTCTCCCCAGCGGGAAAACCACTCTTCCAAGGCGAGTTGATCCCTTTCGTGAAAGGCTGACAAAATCCGGCACAGGTTAGCATAACCAGCCTGGGACTCCACCAAAAGGAGGAGTTCCTCCGAGGGAGTAATCAGGTTTGCCCCGGCAATAGGTTTCAGGTTTCCCCCACGAGCCTGCTGGACAAAGCGAATAAAGCCCCACAGTCCATTCACCTCAGTGAGGGCCAGGTACTCCATTTTCAACTCCTGAACGCGCTGCACCAGCCGCGGTAAGGACAGTAACCCGCGCATGGGGGAATACACCGAATGAACGTTCAGGTGGGCAAACATGAAGTTTACCCGGAGGCTTGCCCGAGGGGCTGGCCGGGGAGTGGGCTCAGGGCACGCATCACGTTCGCCGTCCGCAAGGCCTGGATTCCGTGCTTACGCCGGATGGTCTCCACCGCTCGGGAAAGGGCCAGATTGCGGGCATCTTCCGTGGTAAAGGCTTCCAGTTGACAGGCATATGGTCGGAAGTGGGCTGCCTCCACCTGGATGGTTCGCAGACGCTGGCGACGATAGTTAGCGGTCTCGTACAGACGCCAGCAAACCTCCGTAACGGCGCGATCATCCAATCGCTGGAGGGTGCCTCTCCGGGCACTGCGGAATCCATCGGTGTAGTGGACCTCCAGGCTAACCCGGCGGGCGATCTGCTGCCGCTGACGCAGTTTGAAAGCCAGTTGCTCCGCCAGCAATTGCACCACGGCGCGGAGGGTGTCCTGATCGTTGGTATCGTGGGGAAGTACGACCTGCTCTAAAAGGCGATCACGCAAGCGGGGTGGACGCACTGCCGCGGTATCCTGCCCCCGGGCCTCCCGGGTTAGCTGGCGGGCGTAAGCCCCAAACAGAACAGCCGTATCGTGGGGGCGGGAAACCACCCGTTGGAGATGCCCCACGCGCTCCAGGCAGAGAAACTCCACTACCTTCTTTACGGGATGCTGCCGCACAGTGGGCAGTAGGGGGGTGTCCAGGGGAGCTAAAAAAGGGATTTCCTCCCCGGCACGGACTTCTTGAATCATGTCCGACCCCACTGCAGTGGCGAGGCGGCTCACCAACTTGTTGACGCTGATCCCCACCGCGCCCTTTAGATCGGTCTTGGCCTGAATGGTACGCGCCAGGGAGATTCCCGCCGTACGCCAGTCGCGGTACATCGTCTCCATGCCGCTCATATCCAGGAAGAACTGGCCATAGCCACCCGGTTCCACAATGGGGGTAAAAGAAGCTACGATCTTGTACAGGAAACGATGTAAGCGGGAATAGAGAGAACGGTTATAGGGCAATAGTAGCACCCCATGGCTCATGCGCCGCGCCAGGGAGACATGCATTCCCCGGTAGAGACCCTCCGCTTGAGCCTCTGGGGATAGGGCCACCACCGTTCCATCGGGCTTATGGGAGGAGATAATGGCTACGGGGCGCGTCCGCAGGGCGGCATCCAGCAACCGTTCCGCCTGCAACTCAAAAGCTTTCAGCCGGACGTGAAAGACCGACGGAAGCATGGCTCAGTATTCCCGGAAGGAATAGAGGAGCACGCCGTTGATTTGAAAATGATCCGTTGCTTTTACACGAATGAT
>CAZBEL010000074.1:0-7206 GCA_964490885.1 uncultured bacterium | reverse complement strand
AGTGGGAACTGAAGGGAGAAAAGATTGCCCTACCACGAAATATCTCCTGGGATTACTCCCTTAGTGACTGGAAACGAAATCGTCGTTTTCACGCTCTACAACGGGATCGCGCCATCAATTTCCAGCGGGATTGGAACGTGACCCTCACACCTGAGACCAGCGAAGAGATCCAGAAGGTGGCCAGCACTTTCCATTGGGGGACCAATGACAATCTCGGCTTATCCTATTCCCGTTACTATTTAGGCTCGAATCTCATTCGGCGTTTTCAGGGTGAACTTCAGGCTCAACAACGTTGGTTGCCCGTCGTCAATTCGTTTTATAGCCGGGTGCGCTCTCACCAGAAAGATTTTACCCAATCCCGAATGTTAGTTGAGATGACTCCTTGGTTCGTGCGACCGTTCGTCAGTTACCGAGGAGAATTCCAGGAGTCCCATCATCGCTTCGACCATTGGACAGTAGGGTTAAAGGTTAGGGGGAAACGGGTCCAGTCTTCGTTAGGTCTGGGAAAACGCGTTGATCAGGTACTCCGAGACACTTCTCAATCCACCCTTGCTACGGTGAGCGATGGATATTTCGGCGAATGGTTGTTTGCTCTCCGGGGATACAAGGGTTGGACTCAGGATATACAGGTTCAGAAACGGATTAAGACGTTCACCAACCACCCCCAGGCACGAGATCAGGCGAATATTGATTTTCAGTTGGCTAAGATTCATTCCATTTACCGTAGCCCGACCGGTTTTCTGCGCTGGGATTTGAATACTAAATTAGAAAAAAGTTACGTGGAGTCCCGGGCGACGGTTTATGATTCAGTCGGTCCCGGTCTGGGTTCCTATCGCTACGACCCCCAGTTCAACGAATACATTTACGATGAAAATGGAGCTTACATTGCCTTTACCATTCTAACGGGCGACCGGGCCCCTGTCACCGCACTGGAGGGAACTCAACGGTTAGAGTTTAATTTGGATCGTCGCCCCAACCCGGTTCCCGTGTCCTTGCGCTCGGAATGGCATGTGAACTATCAGGGGGCCCGTCTTGACTTAGCGCGCCTAACTAAGGGAAGATTAGAGGATACTTCGGTGGTGCGTTCCCAATGGCGTTTACGGCAGGAGGTGGACCTTCACCCCCAGCGGAGTAATCGCCTATATCGTATATGGTGGCAGCAAGAGCATGACTTGAGTGGCTTGGATCCCCGGGCTCACGAATTACGGGAAGCGTGGGAGGTTGGTCTGGATGGACAAGAATCCCTCACGACTCAGACCATACCCCATGGACTATTAACGTTGCATCGTCAGCAAGTCCGATCGGGATTTTCTGCTTTACGGAACCGTGACATAAAGGGATGGTGGCTGGAGAGTGGTGCTAAGTGGCGACCTGGAACTGAGTGGTTAATCGATCTCGTAGTAGAGGGAGGTTATGACCAAGGTCGACATCAGGAGCGAGCTTTTACGGCCTATTCTCGGGGAGTGAAGGTGGAGGCCATCTACTTTTTAGGTGCCAAAGGTCGTTTTCAAGCACGGCTTCAATGGAACAACACCTTCAGTGCGTTATCGACCCTTCCTCCTGAAGCCCTGCAAGGCTTACCGCGGGGACGTTCCTTCCGGGGATTGTTTAGCAGTCATATTCTCTTAGGTGAAAACCTCTCCTTGAACTTGACGGTTAACTACATTTCTAACCAACGTTACAAGGATTTTATCAATTTTACCGGTGAGCTCCGTGCGTATTTTTAAATTAACCAGCTTTATTGTTTCAGGTTTACTCCTGGCCCAAAGGATTACCTTGAATGTGGGAAACCAGTCAGTACTTGAGGTGGACAACATCCAAGAGATTTCTGTTGCTCTCGATTCACTGCTTCAGGAGGAAGAGGATTGGGTTGGATATTACCGGCTGAAAAATTTTAATACTTCGGGAATGGTCAATGTCACATATGAATATGACCGGGAGATGATTGTTATCGACTCGCTTTATTTACGTGATGAAGCGCCTATCATGCCAGCCATTCAAAAACGGTTTTTCCAATCTTTGTTGGGGAAACAGCCGGGGAAGGAAGCTCAGCGGGCACTGGCAGGTATCCAGGGTGCATATTCCTTTTTGACCAAAGACGTGGGTCTCTCGTACGGCTTAACAGGAAAGGACCGTTTAGTAGCCGTGGTGGACTATACCCCTGAATTCACCAGCCATATTAGTGGCATCTTAGGAGCCAACCGGAATGTGGACGAGGAATGGATCGTTACTGGTGAAATGTCCTTTTACCTGGAGAATCTCTGGCGAACTGCCAGCATTACCGAGATAAATTGGAAGCGCAAAGATACTCAGTCGCAAATCCTCTATTTTCACCACGAAGAGCCTCATCCTTTGGCGTTACCGTTTGGGGTAGCTCTGAGTTTTTCCCAGGAATTGTGGGAAGGGGAGTACGTCTACCATTCCCGGAGTGGATCGGTGGTCTCTTTCATTCCACCTTTTGGCCAGTGGCGTTTGGGGGGTAAGCAATCAGGTGTCGTGACGACCGCTCGAGGGGATTCGTTGGGTATTGTGTCTTTCCAGGCCCAGTCTTTATATCTACAAACCGAGGGTCAGAACCGGGATCGGCGTTGGTTGCCCACTCGAGGAGGCTACTGGCAATTGCGCTTAGAAGCTGGGCGACAGACGGATCCCGACGGTTCCCAGGCCTATGTGCAATACGCCCTTCAACTGGGTAAATTGTGGCCATACGGTAGGCGTTGGAGTCTCCATGCCAGCAGTTGGGGAGAGGGGACGTGGACTTCCAATGGCGTAGTGCATCGGGGTCAGAAAGTTCGTTATGGAGGGACCAATACACTGCGCGGCTACCAGGAAGATCTACTCCTCAGCGACCGCGTGCTCATTCCTCAAGTGGAATGGATTTACCGCGCCAGGAGGGATTTACAATTTCTGTTTTTCTCGGAGTTCGCTTTACAGAAGGAATATCAGCCCATTCCCTTTGCTTATGGTTTAGGGCTGAAACAAATTCAGGGAAGCACCATCTTAGAAATCTGGTTTGGCATGGGCCGTGGTGATACGCCTGCCACAGGCAAGCTACACATTAAATTCACCAGCCAGTTATGAAAATATTTACGTTAGTTGATGATCAATAGTTACATGGCACACATTGCAAACAAAGGAAAACACTGGAACCAGTGAATATCGCTGGAGTTTTACCTGTCATAAAAGATTTTCTGGCATGAAATTATTCCTATGGCAAAAAGCCCTCGAACGGTAAAAAACAGGTTAATTCAGTTTCTATCTCGCCATGCCGGCCGGCCCTATCGTCTCCGGGATCTGGAACGGCATCTATCCCTGACGGCGATGGAAAAGCTTCAACTTCCCCACTTACTGGAAACGCTCGTGGAAGAGGGAGTTGTTAAACGCCACCGGAAGAAGCAATATATGTTCTCCCAGGAGTCTGAGTTCATTGAAGGGCGTATTACTATCAACCAGAAAGGTTTCGGGTTTGTCATTCCGGATTCTGGTCCACCCGATATTTTTGTAGGTCGGCGCTCTTTGCGGGATGCAATCCACGGGGATCGCGTACGTGTGTGCGTATTAAAACCCCGCACCTTCGAAGGACCACGGGGACGCGTGGTTAAGGTCGTAAGCCGGGGAAATGATACGTTCATTGGTACCGCAGTAAAGAAAGGCTCTACTTACTGGCTGACCTTATCGCCCGTGACTCCGGAAAGGGGAATCCGCTTGACGGTGACACCAAGTTTGCCAATCCGGGAAAACCTGTTAGTATTAGCCCAAGTCACTGATTGGGGCACTCCCACATCGCCTGTCCGGGCTAAAGTAGTAAAAGTGATCGGGAAGGCCGAAGACCCCCAGAACGATCTTCAGATTATTCTTCATAAATATGATTACACTCCCACGTTTCCCTCATCCGTCCAAAAAGAAATTGAGCATTTGGATCAGACTCATATTACACGGGCCATACCTCAAAGGAAAGATTTACGCTCGTGGTTAACGTTTACCATTGATCCTGTGGATGCCCGGGATTTCGATGATGCCCTCTCCTTTGAGGAAAACCAAAATGGCTATCGTTTAGGAGTACATATCGCCGATGTAAGTCAATTTGTATCCGTGGGCTCGGCTCTGGATAAAGAGGCCCGGAAGCGCAGCACATCCGTATATTTTACTGAAGGGGTGGTCTCCATGCTGCCCGAAAAACTTTCGGCGGATTTATGTTCACTGAAACCCCGAGAAGATCGATTGACTATGTCAGCGTTAATTGAACTCGACCGGGATTTTCAAGTACGGCAGTTTCGCGTGGTGCCAGCCGTTATTTGTAGCAAGGAGCGTTTCAATTATGAACAGGTACAGGCTATCTTGGATGGAAAACGCCAGCACCGTCTCCGAAAGAAATTAAAACAATTAGAAAAACTCAGTCGGGCCCTCTTTCAACAGCGATCTCGGTGGGGTAGTATCGACTTTGATATTCCCGAACCTATCTTTACCCTGGGAGAGGAGGGAATTCCCCACGAGATTACACCCAGTGAACGCCTTCAAAGTCACCGTATCGTGGAGGAGTGCATGCTCTTGGCCAATCGGTTAGTGGCTGAACGCATCCCAAAATTGTTAGATCCACCAGCCCCTTTTCTCTACCGTATCCATGACAAACCCAAGCAGGAGGACGTAGACCGGTTTATCGCATTGTTGCGTCAAATGCGCTTTCCCATTCCCCGGAAAGAGGGTGAATTAACCCCTAGTGATTTCAGGGAAATATTATTAACCGTAGAGGACTCCCCGTATTGCAATCTCATTGAGACTATTGTTCTACGGACCATGTCCAAGGCCCGTTATGCTACGGAGAATCGCGGTCATTTTGGTCTGGCTTTTCGACACTATACCCATTTCACGTCTCCCATTCGTCGCTATCCCGACCTGGTAATACACCGGCTCATCAAGCAACTGATTCGCAATAAACATTTGGAGGCAGGGATCGAGGAACATTTAGGTGCAGCGGTAGAAGCAGCCAATGAAGCGGAGTTGAAAGCCCTGGAGGCGGAGCGAGAATACATAAAGATCAAACAATTACGTTGGTTGAAGGGGCACATTGGAGAGACCTTTGAGGGGATTATCTCGGGTGTGATTTCCATCGGTTTCTTTGTACAACTGAGTGCTTCCTTAGCGGAAGGCTTGGTACATATCCAGACCTTGGAAGGGGGCGAGTACTATTACGATGAAGAACGCTATGCCCTCCTCAGTCGAAATACGGAAGAAGTCTATCGCCTGGGAGATCCGGTTAAAGTTAAAGTTGTAGAAGTGCTTTTAGATAAACAAAGGGCTAATTTTGTCATTGCACCCTGAAAGGGGAAAAGCATGAACCGTTTAATACCACGTATGAGCATATTTACCATATTTGTTTTGTTTTTATTAGCTGGGTGTGGTGTTAATCCGCAGACGAAAGGTGCCGATGATGTGCTTACGGTGTTTTGTAGTTTAGAGGATCGTCCCAAGGTTGAGTTGATCTTAAACCAACTTTTTAACGATACCTTATTCACTCCTGAACCGGAACCATATTATAAAATCCATTTCATTGAGCCCGAGGATTTCTTGCGTTTTAAGATGTTCGCCAATCTGGTTGTAGTATCCGTTGGAAATGATCCAACCAATCCGGCAACCAACCTAACTAAACGTCTGTTAGCTCCGGCTGTTTATCAAGCATCCCTGACAGGAGAGGAACACATCTTCCTCACATTGGAACCTTACGCTCGTAACCAAGTGTTGTTGGTCATAAGTGGGAAGACAGTGGAGGAAATCGTGGTAAGTATTCCCCGGCGCCAGGAAGAGATTAAAAAGTTAATGGAAGCTCAGTTCGTTCAGCGTCAGAGCGAATCTTTATTCCCCAGGCGGAGCCAGAAAAAATTAGAGCAAAAGCTTTTTAAAAAATACCAGTGGAGCTTGAAGATCCCTTCCGATTTCGTCGTAGTTCGTGAAGATGCAGAAAACCGGCTCTACTGGCTTGGTCGGGAGGATCCTTATCGTTGGTTGGTAGTCCACTGGGAACCTGGGGATGTGGTAGCAGATTCCCTTGAAGCTGTGGAGTACGCCAAAGCATTTCCGAAAAAAATGTTAACCAATGTTCGGTATAACGACTACCGTTTCAAGGTAGAATCCACCGAGTTCAACGATTGGTACAGCTGGCGTTTTACCGGTCTCTGGGAGTCCGTCACTGAAGCCAAAGGAGGCCCTTTCATTGCCTACCTGTTTTACGATGGCCTTACCGACCGGACATACTATTTTCACATGATGATTTTCCATCCTGGCAAAAAGAAATATTTATTGCTCCGTCAATTAGATATCATTGCTCACACATTTTTTGTAGAATAATGATAGAAATAGGAAAATATCCGTTACGTTTAATCCGTAGGCCATGAGACGGATTCTAATCACGGGGGCCTTTGGCCAGTTAGGTTTGGAAATGTTGCATGTATTGCGAAATCAATATGACCTATTGGCTACTGGACGCGTTATCCCTGAGGATTTGTCTGACACACCTTCCACTACTCTACTGGATATTGCCCTCCCTGGGCAAGTGAAGGAGGTTGTTAGGTCTTACCGACCTGATGTGATCATCAATTTAGCAGCCATGACTGACGTGGACGGCTGCGAGTTGCATCCGGACCAAGCGCAACGCGTGAATCGAGACGGCGTACAATATCTTCTGGAGAATTTTTCGGGGTATTTCATTCAAATTTCCACCGACTACGTCTTCGATGGTACAGCCGGGCCGTACAGCGAGACGGACACTCCCCAACCTATCAATCACTATGGCCAAAGCAAATTAGATGCAGAAAAGTTGTTACAAAGTAGCCCGAACAACGTGTTAATCCTTCGGACGAATGTGCTTTACGGTTACACCAAAAGAACCCGGGCAAGTTTTGTGAAATGGGTCGTAGATTCCCTGAAAAAGGGAAAGACTATCCCAGTAGTGGATGACCAGTGGAACAATCCCACCTGGACTAGGGCCTTAGCCGTGACGGTGCAATCCCTGTTGGCAAATGACGTGGAGGGGTTGTACCATTATGGGGGCGCCGACTTGCTCAACCGCTTCCAGTTCGCCCATCACATTGCCACCGTATTTCAACTGGACAGTCAATTGATTCGACCGGTGAAAACAAAGACCTTAAACCAACCAGCCCCCCGCCCTTTGCATAGCGGATTGAAAACGGAAAAAATCGAAGTTGAATGGCA
>CAZBEL010000073.1:0-7382 GCA_964490885.1 uncultured bacterium | reverse complement strand
AAAACCTCAGCTTAATGCGTTTATTAGGAAAAACTCAAGTGGCTTGGTTGAGGAGCGAGTTCTTATCTTTTCCTTAGCTATGGCTGGGTGGACGCGTCTTTGGGACTTAAAATAGTCCAATAATTGTTCTACCGTTCTTAACTTCCCCGTTCCAATTCCAAGCGTATCACGCCTATTCATCATGAGCAAACAGTTGAGTCTCTTTAAGGAGGCCGAAGAGCGGTGGCGGAAGGAAGTGGCCTCGGCCCCCACCCGCGACTACAATTTTGATACCCTAAGCGGGGATCAGCTTGACCTATTGTATTATCCCCCCGAGCCTGCAGAAGACTACCAGGAAAAATTAGGCTTTCCTGGACAGTACCCGTACACCCGGGGAATTCATCCCAACATGTACCGGGGGAAGCTGTGGACCATGCGCCAGTTTTCCGGCTTCGGCACTCCGGAAGAAACAAACCAGCGCTACCACTACCTCCTGAAGCAGGGTCAGACCGGTCTCTCCGTAGCCTACGACATGCCCACCCTCATGGGGTACGATCCCGACCATTCTATCTCCCTTGGTGAAGTAGGCAAATGCGGCGTAAATGTAGCTTCTTTACAGGATATGGAAACCCTTTTCCGCGGCATCGACCTGGGACAGATTTCCGTTTCCCAAACCATTAACGGCCCGGCAGTGATTTTATTGGCTTTTTATATCGTCACAGCGGAGAAGCAGGGTGTGCCTTCCCATAATCTTAGAGGCACGTTACAAAATGATATCTTAAAGGAATTCATTGCCCAGAAGGAGTGGATTTTCCCTCCCGAACCCTCCATGCGGGTCATCACGGATATGATGACCTTTTGTACGGAGCACCTGCCGAAGTACAATACTATTTCCATTAGCGGCTACCATATTCGTGAAGCTGGTTCCACTGCCGCCCAAGAATTGGCCTTTACCCTGGCAGATGGTTTTACTTACGTGGAGTATGCCATGAAGGCCGGGCTTAAAGTGGATGACTTCGCTCCCCGGCTCTCGTTTTTCTTCAATTCCCACCTGGATTTCTTCGAGGAGATTGCTAAGTTCCGGGCAGCACGACGTATCTGGGCCCAGCGGATGAAAGAAGTTTATGGTGCTAAAGATCCACGCTCCTGGAAATTACGTTTCCATACGCAAACCGCCGGGTGTTCCCTTACTGCACAACAGCCGGAAAACAATATCTCTCGCACTGCTTTTCAGGCCTTGGCCGCGGTGTTGGGAGGCACTCAATCCTTGCATACCAATTCTATGGATGAGACCTTGGCTTTGCCCACGGAAAAAGCGGCGGAGATCGCCCTCCGCACCCAGCAACTTATCGCCTATGAAACGGGGGTGGCTAGTGTGGTGGACCCTCTGGGCGGCTCCTGGTTGATCGAAAGTCTCACCGATCGCCTGGAAACCCAGGCGGAAGATTACTTTCGTCGCATCGAGGAATTAGGCGGTGTTATCGCGGCGTTGCAACAGGGGTTCTTCCAGCGGGAGATTGCCCGAGCCGCCGCCGAGTATCAGAAAAAAGTGGATGCAAAAACTCGCCTAGTGGTAGGCGTGAATGCTTTTGAGAAGGAGCAAGAAGAATTAGAGATTCCTATCCTGGAAATTGGGCCGGAGGTGGAGCGAAAACAGGTTCAGGCAGTACAGGAATTGAGGAACCAGCGGGACGGTGCTGCCGTTCAAGCGGCCCTAAAGGAAGTCCGCGAGTCCTGTGCCCAAGGGAAAAATATTATGCCCCCCATCCTAAATGCTACCCGCGTTTATGCTACCCTGGGGGAAATTGTTGACGCCATGAAATCCGTATTCGGTGAATGGCAGGAAACCAGCGTTTTTTAAGCACAACCATCATAAAGGAGCACTATCGTGTCATCGCAAAATAAGTTCATTATAGCCATCGTCGGCGTCGCTGTGGTAGTAGCCTTCTGGATATTCTGGGTCTCGGCCAACCCCTCCAGCGAACAGGCTATGGTGAAATTCCTCTCTATCCATGAACTTTTAGAGGATACCGATGCCGGCCGTATTCGCATGGGAGGCCTTGTCAAAGAAGGTTCTATCAATATTTCTAAAACCAACATGCAGGAAGTGACCTTTCAAATCCAGGAAGGGGATACCAGTCTCTTAGTGCGGTACAAGGGAACCCGTCCGGACCTGTTCAAAGACGGTGCCGAAGTTATCGTGGAGGGCGTTTTTAGAGACAGCGTGTTTGAGGCAGATATTCTTCAGACGAAATGTGCCTCTCGTTATGAAGGGGATATTCGCGATGAGACCACCTACAATTTAGACGAGCTGAATTAATGAATCCCGTCACTGGGAGCATATTCCAGTCCTTGGCCTTCGGGTTTGCCGTCCTTACCCTCGTGGCCATGGTGGCTTATCTACGGGGTAAGGACTTTCGTCTATATTTGACCGCTCAACGCCTGGCCTTAGGGGGGGCAATCCTCAGTCTCTTAGCCGGTCTGAACTTGGTCCATGAGTTGATGGTGAGCAATTTCGATGTGGACTACGTAGCCCACTATACGAGTCTGGAGACCCCCACCATGTTCAAATTCGCCGCTTGGTGGGCGGGTCAGGCAGGGTCCTTACTCTTCTGGCTCTGTGTTTTAGCCCTCTACATTATTATTGTGGTTATCCAGAACCGTAAACGCTATAACCCCCTCATGCCTTGGGTGATTATGGTTTTGGTCGGAGTGGAACTCTTTTTCCTATTTCTAACCAATTTTGTTTCAAATCCCTTCAAACCCACGGATGCAGACTTCGTGGTCGCCAACGGTTTGGGCTTGAATCCTCTCTTACAAAACTTCACAATGGCCCTTCATCCTCCCACGCTCTATTTAGGATTTGTTGGCTTCACCATTCCCTTTGCCTTTGCCATTGCCGCTCTGATTACCAAAGATACAGGTTCTTTATGGGTGCGCTCCATCCGCCGCTGGACCCTGGTCACCTGGCTATGGTTGAGTATCGGCATTATTTTGGGGGGTTGGTGGGCTTACCAGGAATTGGGCTGGGGTGGCTACTGGGCCTGGGACCCGGTGGAAAATGCTTCCTTTATGCCCTGGCTTACCGGAACCGCCTTCGTCCACTCCATCATCATTCAGGAAAAGAAGGATATGCTGAAGGTTTGGAATATGCTCCTCATCAGCATCACCTTCGTCCTGTCTCTGTTTGGCACATTCCTAACGCGCAGTGGTGTCATGTCCTCGGTGCATGCCTTCTCCGCCTCCTCACTGGGGCCTATTTTCCTGGCGTTTGTCCTTCTGGTAGCCGTGGGTTCCATTGCCTTGATCATTCAACGCCGGTCCATACTTAGGTCTCCTAAAAGACTGGAATCCTTCACCTCCCGGGAAAGTGGATTTCTCTTCAATAATGTGATTTTTGTGGTCATGTGTTTTGCAGTATTCTGGGGAACGATTTTCCCGGTTCTCAGTGAGGCTGTCCGGGGTACCAAGATCACCGTGGGGGCGCCTTTCTTCAACCAGGTCAATGTCCCTATTGGGCTGATCCTCCTTTTCCTAACGGGCATAGGCCCCCTCCTTGCCTGGCGGCGCACCTCTAACCGCACCCTCATTAAGAACTTCACGATCCCCATCGTGTTCGCCTTGGTCGCTGCGATCGTCCTGTTCTGGTTCCGTATCGGGGGCTATGTCCTCATCGCCCTTTCCCTATCCGTGTTCGTGCTGGTGGCCATTAGCATCGAGTTTTATCGAGGAATACAAGCCCGGAGAAAGCGCCTTCAAGAAACGGTAATTAAGGCCCTGTTCTCAATGATCCGGAAAAACCGCAGCCGTTACGGTGGCTACATTGTTCATTTGGGTATCGTCCTCATGTTCGTGGGCTTTGCCGGTTCAACCTTTGATCAGGAGAAGGAAATGGCCCTGAAGGTGGGGGACTCCGATCATTTAGGGGAGTACCAGTTTACATTACGGCGTCTCTGGAACGAAGAACGGAGCAATCATTTGGCCTGGATTGCCGACCTTCAGGTCACGGACCGGGAGGGGAAAACAGTGACCATCCTCCATCCCGAAAAGCGCGTTTACTTCTTCCGCGATCCCAATCCTGACCGGCGTCAGCCCCATAGCGAACTGGATATCAATACGACGTTGAATCTGGACATTTATTCTGTGTTTTCGGGAATCGATGAAAGTGAGACCGCCTATTTCAAACTCATGTTGAATCACTTGGTAACTTGGGTATGGATTGGTGGATACATCCTGGTTTTCGGGACCTTAGTGGCCCTCTGGCCCACACGGCAAAAAGTATTGTAGTGGGGGAGATCATGATATTTCAATACATCGTAATGAGTGTGGTCTTCGTCGGCCTGGCTTGGTTCGTCGTCCAACCCCTGTTTGAAGCCAGCCGGGAAATTCCCTCTTCCAAGGAAGAGGACCTGGATGCCCTTCAACGTAGGAAACTACTCTTGTATCGCCAAATCAAGGAGTTGGAAATGGAATACGAGATCGGAAACCTGGACCAATCGGATTACCAGCAGGCTCGCGAAGAGTTAAAAAAAGAGGTCTCTCAGGTCATTGGCCAAATTAAGAGGATGTCGAAACCGAAGAAATAACATTTCCCTTTGTTAACTGTACATCATTTACGAAAAGCCTTTTACCACCGCCCAGTATTAAAGGATCTCTCTTTTCAAGTCCAGGAAGGGGAGGTGGTGGGCCTAATCGGGCGCAACGGTGTGGGGAAGTCCACTCTCCTCAGGATCTTAGCCCGCATCAGTGCACCGGACCGAGGGCAGATCCTGTTTCAAGGTCGGGATATTTTTAAAGGTAGTGCCCTCGACCGAAAAGGGATCCATTATCTTGGCCATGCTCCCGGGCTGTACCCCTCCCTAACGGCTGAGGAGAATATACATTTTGCTCTTACATTTCATGGTGAAAAACCAGCTAAAGCAAGCATCTCGGAAGCCCTGGAGCGGGTAGGGCTCACGGCCCAGCGCAGAGACCCCATTCGGGTGTATTCCCAGGGGATGTTGCAGCGGTTGAAAGTTGCCCTGGCGAATTTATTGCCGTGGACCCTGCTTCTTTTTGATGAACCGCTAACGGGTTTAGACACTCAGGGGAGTCAGTTAGTGGAATCTTTACTAAAAGAATGGCGCACCTCTCACCGGGCACTCCTCATGGTGGCCCATGATCTGGAATGGGTGCTAACTTTCTGCAGTCGCGTGTTGATCCTGGAAAAGGGGGTTCTGGTAGTGGATGAACTCACGGAAGGCGCAGGGAAGGAAACCCTGCGTAAAGCCTACCAGGATTTGATGGTCAACTGATGTTTTTTGCGCTCCTAAAGAAAGAATTGACCATCGAGTTGCGCACCAAAGAGGTGTCCATCTCCATGCTGGCCTTTGCCCTGGCGGTGATCTTAACCTTCTCCCTGGCCTTCAATGTCTCGCCGACCCTGTTCCGGGAGTTTGCCCCCGGACTGTTCTGGATTTTGATCCTCTTCATTGCGGTCTTAGGTCTGCACCGTATGTTTGCCATCGAACGGGAATTCGACGCTTTCACCATGATGATCGCCGCTCCCGTGGATCGCGGTCTAATTTTCCTGGCTAAGTGGTTAAGTGGCTTTCTATTCTTGTGTTTGACCGAAATCGTGATCCTACCCCCGTTTCTCCTCTTTTTAGATGTGACCTTACCCAGCCAGCTTATGACCGGTGCCTGGTTGGTGCTTTTAGGCAATTTAGGGATCATGGTTGTGGGTAGTCTCGTCTCCGGTCTGGCCATGCGGGCGAAGATGAGCGAGGTGCTCCTACCAATTTTGCTTTTTCCCCTGGTCTCTCCGGTGGTTATTGCGGCAGTGAAAGCCACCACCGGTTGGATGCAGGAAAAACCTTTTGCCACCTGGCAAATATGGGTTCTCATCCTAACTACTTTTATTGTAATATTTGGTTTGATCGGGTACACTATTTTTGATCACATTACAGAAGAATGATGAAGTTTCTCTCCCAAGGGCGTAACCGGCTCTGGCTGGGGCTTCTGGTCGTTATGGTGGTGGTGGATTGCCTGGCCATCCTGTTCTACACGCCCATGATCCCCCAACAGCACTGGGCCCAGAAAATATTCTACATCCATGTCCCCGTGGCCTGGACGGGCTTCCTGTCCTATTTTGTCGTCATGGTAGCCGGTATTTTATATCTGGCGAAAAAGGACACCCGCTGGGATCGCATGGGGTTAGCTGCGGCGGAATTGGGAACCCTTTTTGTTTGCCTGGTTCTCATTACGGGACCCATCTGGGCCAAACCCATTTGGGGTAAAGCTTGGACCTGGGAACCCCGCCTGACCACCACCTTGATCCTGTTTTTAATTTATATTGGATACTTCATGTTGCGTCAGTTTGGGGGTCATCCCGAGCGCGTCTCCCGCTACGCTGCTGTGGTGGGAATCCTGGCCTTTCTCGACGTGCCCATCATCTTCTTTTCAGTTAAGTTCTGGAGCCCAGAGTTGCAATCGCACCCCCAGGTGGAAATGGTCGCCCAACCCGGCCGCATCTTGATTCCGTTTTTCTTTTCCCTCATTACCTTTACCTTGCTCTATGTCTTCATGCTGAGGTACCGAATCCATAATCTCCGATTGAAAGAGGCAGTGTTAGAAAATGAAGTATGACTTTTTCCCTTCCTTCCTCTCGGCCTTGATTATTGTGCTGGGAGTCATCATCGGGTGGTTCGTGTACCAGTTTAAGGTGGAGAAGGACCTACTGTCCCGTCGGGACTCGCAATCGTAACCTGAGGAGTCATCATGCCACAGCGTAGAATTGTCCATGTCGTTGGCACCGGTACCATCGGGGAACCTCTTATCGGATTACTCGCTGACTACCGGGATCAATTGGGAATTGACGAAGTAACCTTTCACAAAAATACACCTTTGAAGAGCGACACGTCCAAGGTGCAAGATCTTCAGAGGCGGGGGGCGCGTCTGGCGGCTTATGAGGATCGCATACCCGACTTTCGGGAATTAGGGACCGATCCCGATTTCGAAGCAGAAGAGGCCATTGCACGGGCTTCTGTGGTTATTGACTGCACCCCCAAAGGGGTAGGCCATAAGAATAAAGAACAATTTTACCGACGGTTCACCGACAAGGTGAAGGGCTTCATGGCTCAGGGTAGTGAAAATGGGTTTGGAAAGAAGTACGCCCGCCGAATTAACGATGAAGCCCTGGTCACCGGGGAAGACCAATTTATTCAGATTGTCTCCTGTAATACCCATAACTTATCCTGTATTACCCATACGTTAGCTTTGAAAGATCAACCAGCCGACAATTTAGTGGAAGGACGGTTTGTCTGTATCCGCCGGGCCAATGATATTAGTCAAGCTGGGTCTTTCATTCCCTCTCCCCAGGTGGGCAGCCACCATACGGATACCTACGGCACTCACCACGCCGA
>CAZBEL010000072.1:0-7393 GCA_964490885.1 uncultured bacterium | reverse complement strand
CCCGTCGCCCCTTGTACCGAACCTATCACGATCATTTCCCGCCATTCACATAGCGGGGACCAATGGAAAGGGTTCCACCGCCGCCATGCTCGCTTCGATCCTGCAAACTCATGGATTGAAAGTCGGTCTCTACACCTCACCGCACCTTTTACGATTCAATGAACGGATTCGCGTTAATGGTGTCCCTATCAACGACGAGACGATCACCAACTTCGTTGAACGCTACCGAAAGCACATCGATCGCATCGAAGCGACTTTCTTCGAAACCACCACCGCCCTTGCCTTTACTTATTTTGCTCAACAAAAAGTAGACGTGGCCGTAATAGAGACTGGCCTGGGTGGCCGGTTGGACTCCACCAATGTTCTCACTCCCCAGGTAACAATAATTACGCGTATCCATCACGACCACCGGGATCTCTTAGGGCCTGACCTCGCTTCCATTGCCAGGGAAAAAGCCGGTATTATAAAGTCCGGTATCCCGATCGTATGGCTAAAGCAAGCGCCCCGTGTCAACCAGATTTTGACCTCCCTGGCGTCCAAAACTCAAGCTCCATCGATCTCGGTATCTCCCCCGGCGTTAAGTGAGTGCACCATCGAAAAGACAGGCACTTCCTTCCCCTGGAACAGCGAAAGATACTGGACACCATTGTTAGGATATCACCAAGTTGAAAACGCTGTCTTAGCGTGCGAAACCGTGCGCCAATTGGAGACCGACATACCTGATCACAACGTTCAGGCCGGGTTAAGTAAAGTACAATGGCCCGGACGCTTGCAACGCCTAAAAGCCCAATATCCCCTATATTATGACGTGGGCCACAATGCCAACGGCATCGAGCAAGCTGCGGGAACTCTAACGCAAGTTTACGGCACAAGACCGTGGGGTTTAATGGCCCTTAAAGGGGATAAAGAGTTAGAGTTGATTGCTCCAGTTTTATCACAACACCTTACAGGTTTGGCCGTTACTAGCGTGCCCGACACCGATCTACTCCCCGCAAACCAACTGTCCGAAAAGCTTATGGAGCAAGGCCTTGAAGTAATTCTCTTAGAGACCTTTACCGATGGTGTAGAATGGTTAAAAGCCCAGCTTTCAGAAGATACACCGGGGTTGATTTTTGGTAGTCACTACCTGGCAGAAGCGGTGTTTACCACGTTTCATTTTTCCTTTGACCAGGGAATCATTTAGCTTAATTTAGCCCGTAAACTTTTGCCCGCGCTTTAGCTTTATTGGGTGTTTCCTATAGGAATTTAGCCCGACTCAAATCGCAAGGATCACTACGACATGGATGTAAATGAACTACAAGCCCTGAAAATTAGGGATCTCACTAAACTCGCCCAAGACTTGGAAATCCAGGGATATTCTGGACTTAACAAACAGGAGCTGATTGTTAAGATTCTGGAGGCTCACGACGAAAAAGAAGGTCTGATGCACGCCCGGGGGGTTTTAGAAGTCTTGAACGAAGGTTATGGCTTTTTAAGAAGCCCTGACTTTAACTATTTACCAGGACCGGACGATATCTACGTAAGCCCATCTCAAATCAAACGCTTTGGGTTGAAGACGGGACACCAGATTTTCGGTCAAATACGTCCTCCAAAGGAGAAGGAACGATTTTATGCCCTCCTGAAGGTAGACACGGTCAACGACAAGCCCGTGGCAGCGTTAAAACAGACCATTTTATTTGACAACCTCACCCCTCTCTACCCAGAAGAAAAATTCAATCTCGAGTTTGACCCGAAGGATTTATCCACCCGCATCATGGATCTCATCGCCCCCATTGGTAAGGGGCAACGGGGATTGATCGTGGCTCAACCCAAAACGGGGAAAACGATCCTCTTGCAAAAGATCGCTAATGCCATCCGCAAGAACCATCCTGATACACGGTTGCTGATTCTGCTCATCGACGAACGACCAGAGGAAGTAACCGATATGAAACGGATGGTGGATGCCGAAGTGGTGAGCTCCACCTTCGATGAACCTCCAGAGCGCCACGTTACTGTAGCCGACATGGTATTGCAAAAGGCCCGTCGTATGGTAGAATTCGGCGACGATGTGGTCATTTTACTGGATAGCATCACGCGCATGGCTCGCGCCCACAATGCCGTGATACCGCACAGTGGAAAAATCCTCTCCGGAGGTGTGGACTCCAATGCCCTTAAGAAACCCAAGCAATTCTTCGGAGCGGCGCGGAACACGGAAGAAAAAGGGAGTCTTACCATCATCGCCACGGCCCTCATCGATACGGGGAGCCGCATGGATGACGTTATCTTCGAGGAATTTAAAGGAACCGGTAACATGGAGCTGGTTTTAGATCGGCGATTAAGCGACCGACGCATATTCCCCTCTTTCGACCTCATCCGCTCGGGAACCCGGAAGGAAGAATTGTTGTTACCTAAGAAGACCCTGGCTCGAATGTGGATTTTAAGGAAACTACTCAACGAAATGAATGTAATCGAAGCCATGGAGTTCTTACAGGAGCGAATGAAACGTACTAAAACCAATGAAGAATTTTTGGATACTATGAGTCAATAGTCGTAAACTTCAGTCATAAACTTCGACATAGGTGTAGCAAAACTATGAGGTGTAGTCATGGAATCTAACTATCCTAGCGTAAAAACGGTCATGGCGCGCCTGGTAACAGACAAACCGGTGCGCAAGACGCCCTATCAGGTAAAAGGGGTGTTCATGAGGCAGTACCCTGATCTTGAAGTGATCCCTCTCTTAGATGGACGATACCGGGAGCGGTTTCTCTACCCCCGGGTCCAGGTAAAAATCCTTAATGAACAAATCTATATCATCGGGATTGGTGAGGGAGCCGACCCAGTGCAGGAGCTCATCGAACAGTTCGAGTTCTTGGATTTTGGCAATATCACTTTCCAGGTCGTGGATGTGGATGTGGAGTCCTACACGGACCACTTCCGACCCATTCACCGGCTGATCCGGTACCGATTCATTACACCCTGGGTCGCCCTCAACCAAACCACCGGAAGCCGCTATCGCTTCCTGAACAACGTGGAACGGGTTGGTTTTTTGAATCGCCTGTTAGGACAGAATATCGTCTTCCTGGCACGGGAGATGGGCCTGGAACTCACGGAGCAGGTCTTTACGAAGGTCAATCTCACGTCGCTCTTTCCCAGGCCGGTAGACGAAAACAACTGGGGCGCCTTCTCCGGTGAATTCCGTACCAATTTCATACTCCCTAACTATCTGGGTTTGGGTAACGGGATCACCCGCGGATATGGTGCCATTTACGGACTTTTCAACCCTGAACGCTTCCACTTCGACGAAGAAGCATTAAAAGAGCAGAGCACCGAATTGCCGGAAGACGAAGAAGCTCTGGCAGAGTCGGACCTGGAAAGCGTGGGGATGGAAGATGTCCCTCCACCCCGGAAGCGCGAAATCACCCCGAAAAAGGGGAAACCCAAACCGAGGCGCTCACGGAAGATACTCTCGGAGGAATTCGACATTGAACAGGATGAATTCATGGGGTCGAAGTTAGAGGGATTCACCCCGGTGGAACCCAAACGCAAGCGGGCTCCCCGCCGGAAGCGTGACCTCGACACCATTGATGAATCGCGATTCAACACCGAGGAGTATCACAAGAAGCAGCACGAAATTTAGTTCGTTGAATAAACAACTGTTGACCAACCGCGTCCGGTTGGTCAACCCCTCGTATACTCTAGCGATGGCTACGCGCGCTGCGGAGCTCCGGGCTCAGGGTGAGGCAGTAATCGACTTTGGCGTGGGAGAACCCGACTTTAATACCCCTCCACACATCATCCAAGCGGCCAAGAAAGCCATGGACGACGGCTTTACCAAATATACGGCCGCTCCTGGCTTCCTGGAGTTGCGAGCAGCCATTTGCCGTAAATTAGAACGGGAGAACAACCTCCACTTCACCCCTGACCAAATCCTCGTATCCAACGGGGAAAAGCAAAGCCTCTACAACGCTTGCCAGGCCCTGTTCCAGGAAGGTGATGAAGTGATTGTTTTTACCCCTTACTGGGTCTCTTTCCCGGAATTCGTCCGTCTTTCCGGAGCCGAACCTCTGTTTGTTAAAACTCTCCCCAACCAACAATTCGAGCCGGACTTCGCCGACCTAAAAACAAAAATCCGGGACTCCATTAAAGGGGTAATTATCAATTCCCCTTCCAATCCCACTGGCGGCGTCTGGTCAACGAAGGCTGTCCAACGTTTACTGGCTTTGGCTGCAAAACACGATTGGATCGTCATTGCCGATGAATGCTACGAACGCCTCGTCTACGAAGGTTCCTTTGTAAACGCGGCTGCCATAAATGAACAATCAGCTGAAATTGTTACCTGCATGAGTTTCTCTAAGACTTATGCTATGACAGGTTGGCGCATAGGGTATGCTGCTGGCAACAAGGTGATCATCGACGCCATGACTAAACTCCAGGGTCAGTCCACTTCCTGCGCTAATGCCATCAGCCAACGTGCAGCCATCGCTGCTCTGGAAGGAGACCAATCCCTGTTAACAGATATGAAACGGCAATTCCAAGAACGGAGGAATCTGATGGTGCAATTGCTGAACACCCTCCCCCACGTGTCGTGCTCCCTGCCCCGGGGGGCGTTCTATGCCTTCCCAGACATGTCCGCCTATTTGGGAAAAACCGCCAATGGTCAAACCATCGACAGTTCTACAGCCTTAAGCGATTATCTCTTAGATTCGGTACGGGTCGTAACGGTTCCCGGGGACGGATTTGGTGCCCCAGGATACCTGCGTTTTTCCTACGCTACTAACCTTGAAACCATTAAAACGGGCATCGAGCGAGTGCGAACTGCTTTAGCCCAATTACATTAAAGGAGTCAGTAATGAAAAAGAACATCCACCCCGACTACAAATTGGGAACGGTGCACTGCGCCTGTGGGAACACCTTCCAGGTGTACAGTACCATCGGGGACCAGAGAATTGAGATCTGCTCAGAATGTCATCCCTTTTTCACCGGTAAGCAAAAACTCGTGGATACCGCCGGACGCATTGAACAGTTTAGGAAAAAGTACGCTAGCACTAAAAAGTGAACTCGTTCACCCATTACAAAGGCTTCTTAAGCGTAAAGTCTGAACTATTGTGAAACCCTTATCGCTATTGCTGATGAAACCCGCAATTCTGGTTGGGGGACAGGCGGTCATTGAAGGTGTGATGATGCGTGTGCCGGGAGCCTATGCCACTGCAGTGCGGGCACCTGACGGGGAACTACATGTACAGCGAAAACCCTTCACGTCACTCACAGAACGGAAACCCGTCCTGAAATGGCCCATCTTACGAGGAATGATTGCCCTTTATGAAGCATTAAAAATGGGGTTTGCAACTTTACAGTGGTCGGCTGAAATTGCCATGCCCGAGGAAAAACCCGAAAAAGCTTCGGGACGCTTTTCCACGGTCATCTCTACTGTTCTGGCATTAGTCTTAGCAATTGGTCTCTTCATGGTGGCACCCCTTTGGATAACCACCTCCCTGCTGAACATTGAGAAAGAGGCCGTCCTTTTCAATCTGGTAGCTGGTATTTTCCGGATCGCCTTTTTCGTAGCCTACTTAGTAGCCATTTCTCTCCTAAAAGATGTACGCCGACTCTTCCAGTACCACGGTGCCGAACACCGGGTGGTGTACAATTTCGAATCCGGGCAGGATATCACCGTAGAAAACGCCCAAAGTTTTCCCACCCAACACCCCCGTTGTGGAACCAGTTTTCTTTTCATCGTTTTACTCACGGCTATCATCGTTTTCGCTGGGATCGACACCCTCCTGATCTGGTCCCTGGGCACCATCAATTTACCTTTACGCCTGGCGGTTCACCTGCCTCTCATTCCATTAGTGAGCGGGGTAGCTTACGAACTCATCAAGCTTTCTGCCCGCCACGGTGACCGCATGATTTTCAAAATACTCCGCGCCCCGGGGCTGTGGCTGCAGCGAATCACTACCAAAATCCCCGAAGACGAAATGGTCACAGTCGCTATAAAAGCTATACAAACAGCGTTTGGGGAACGGTATTCCGAGATGGTCGGCCGTAAATATGTCGCGGAGGCCATAGGGTGAAGGATAAGGTCAGTACAATTCTCGACCGTTTTACTGAATTGGGGCAACAATTAGCCGACCCGGACATCATTAGAGATCAGGCTAAATACCGCCAACTGGCCAAGGAACATCGCCACCTGGAACCAATTGTAGCCAAAGGTCGTGACTATCTCGCAGTCCTGGAACGGATTGCGGAAGACGAAAAACTTCTCTCTGGCACGGATGAAGAGCTTAAGACCATTGCCGGGGAGGAATATCACGACCTCTTACAACAGCGGAGCCGGTTAGAGGAAGAGTTAAAACTTCTCCTCCTACCCCGGGACCCGCGGGATGACCGGAACATCATTGTTGAAATCAGGGCTGGCACCGGAGGTGAAGAAGCAGCCCTGTTCGCGGCGGACCTTTTTCGCATGTATTCCCTCTACGCGGAACGGATGCATTGGAAACAGAATATCCTTGATACGAATGAGACGGGTATCGGGGGGTTTAAAGAGATCATCTTTTCCCTGGAAGGCAAGGGAGTCTATGGGCAGATGAAATATGAGAGCGGAGTCCATCGGGTTCAGCGGGTGCCAAAAACCGAAACCGGGGGACGCTTACACACCTCCGCCGCTACCGTTGCCGTACTTCCCGAAGCGGAAGAAGCCGACATAACGATCCAGGATAGCGACCTGAAAATCGACACTTTTCGGGCCAGTGGTGCTGGTGGCCAACACGTGAACAAAACCGAATCAGCCATTCGTATCACGCACCTCCCCACGGGCGTAGTAGTGACCTGCCAAGACGAGAAATCGCAGCATAAAAACAAATCTGCTGCTTTGAAGGTACTTCGGGCGCGGCTCCTGGCCTTAGAACAGGAACGGTTACAAAAAGAACGGGCTGACGCGCGGCGCTCCATGGTTTCCACCGGCGACCGCTCGGTCAAAATACGTACCTATAATTTCCCCCAGGGACGCCTTACCGACCACCGTATCAACTACACTTCCTACCGTTTGGAAGAAATTTTAGACGGGGACCTCACAGAATTGCTTGAGCAACTAAAACTGGCTGACCAGCAGGCCCAGTTACAGGCCAGTTAGTGCCTTCAAAACCAAGCTCTGTCCTCACTTTCCGGCAAACGCAACTGCTAATCAAAGAAGCCAGTGCTATCCTGGAAAACAAGGGTTTCTCATCACCCAAAACGGATGTTGAATGGCTGCTGGAAACGTTACTGGATTGCTCCCGAAGTGAACTTTACGAGCAGGGGTCAAGGGAACTAACTGATACCCAATGGGACAAATTTAATTCCTGGTTCCAACGCCGCTTAAACCGGGAGCCGGTGCAATATATTACCGGTTGGGCAGAATTTTACGGTCGGCGCTTTA
>CAZBEL010000071.1:0-7508 GCA_964490885.1 uncultured bacterium | reverse complement strand
GTAATATCTATTTTTATAAGGCTGTTCAGCGACTCACATTGGACCAGTGGGCGCAACGAAGTCGGGCTTTTGGGTTTGGGTCGCCAACAGGAATTGACCTACCCTCTGAGGCATCAGGGATTGTTCCCACCAGTGAGTATATGCAAAAGTTGTATGGTCGCTGGGGATGGTCCTTGGGGCATCTCTTAAACTTGGCATTGGGCCAGGGTGAAATTCTGGTCACCCCAATCCAGATGGTCATGTTCATCAATCAAATTGCCATGCATGGCCAGGCGCCACCACCCCATATTGCTTTTGATAAAATAAGGGAAATAAAACAGCCTTTAGTCGTTTCTTCCTCAACCTGGAACATCATCCAGGAAGATCTTCAAGCTGTCATCACCGACCCGTTAGGGACAGGGCGAGGAGCAGACCCTCACATTCCTGGGTTAACCCTGGCGGGAAAGACAGGGACCGCAGAAAACCCCCACGGTGAACCCCATGCCTGGTTTATCTCGTACGGAGAGAAAGATGGAGAGATTATTTCGGTAGTTGTACTCATCGAGAATGGTGGCCATGGAGGTACGGTTGCAGCGCCGATCGCAAAGTTGGCTTATGAACAGGTTTTTGGAACGCAATCCAGTGACTTCATGGTGAGCAACCGATGATTAAAGCTTTGTGGAAACGTTTGTCGGAAAGCTCTTTCCTCATTTTTGGATTAACCTTAGCACTGAATGGATTAGGATTAATCGCCCTCTACAGCATTGGGACTTACGAAGGATCCTCTTTCATGCAGAATGCTTTTTACAAACAACTGCTATTTATGATTCCTGCGCTGGTAGCCTTTTTCATTGTCCTTTTTTTACCCCGCCGATTGATTCATAAATACAGCTACCTATTGTTTGGGATCATGCTCCTGTTTATTGCCATTCCTTATTTCGGACCCAGTGTGGCGGGGACTCACCGTTGGATAAACATGGGCTTGCCGGTGGGCATTCAACCGTCGGAATTTGCTAAATGGATTCTGGTGATAACCCTTGCACGTTACCTTTCTGATCACACCCTAGAGATGCATCATTTCAGTTCCATTCTGTTTCCCATATTTCTGGCACTCATACCATTTGTCATCGTCCTAAAACAACCAGACTTGGGAACGGCATTGATATTGTTTGTTCCTGTTTTCCCCATGTTGTACTGGGTTGGCGCCAGGCCATTTCATTTATTTTTACTTCTGGCTCCACTCTTGAGTATCCTTACGGCTTTCCACACCATTTCTTTTTCCATCTGGGCCGGCGTGTTGTTGATTATCTTAGTATTGGCCAAACCTACTCTATTCATGGCTGTCGTAACTTATTTCAGCAATATCTTCCTGGGATTATTAGCACCCGTGTTGTGGAACCTGTTACGACCCTATCAAAAAAACCGCATTCTCACTCTCATCAACCCTGACCTGGATCCCTTAGGGGCGGCTTATCAAATTATCCAGAGTAAAACAGCCATTGGGTCAGGAGGATTCTGGGGAAAAGGATTAGGGCAGGGGACTCAAACCCACCTAAAGTTTCTTCCTGTCCAGGAATCCGATTTCATCGTTTCCGTAATCGGTGAGGAATTAGGCTTTATTGCCATTGTCTTTATGTTGGTTTTATTCACTTTGTTGATTATTAAAATCATTAATCTCGCCACCAATTCAAACGATCGTTTTTCAGGTTTGGTCATCTTCGGAATTGGGTCGATCTTTCTGGCCCATGTATTTGTGAACTGTGCCATGTCAGTGGGACTCATCCCAGTAAAAGGGCTACCCCTGCCTTTCATTTCTTATGGCGGTTCCTTCTTAGTCTCCTGCTACATCATGATCGCGCTGGTCATGAACTTAGGAGTTAACCGACCGGACTAAGGGGTAATAAAGATTGATGTTCCTCCCTAAAGGAAGTAAATTTGTCGTCGGTAAATCGTTATAAAAGAGCCTATTAAGCCTATGAAAACACACTGTCGTCCCCCGTATTTTGTCTATTTCAGTCTCCTCCTTTTGGTGTTGGGAAGTCTCCCCGCCCAGGAAAATGTGAACCGGGAGTTAAAACGTCTTAACGCCAAAATTGATCGCGAACGTGTTCGTATTGACTCTCTGGATGCTCAGATCAGAATCCTACTACCCGATCTAAAAAATACCCTGAAAGCTACGGTAGAGGCTAAAAAACAAACAGACTCAGTCGCGATCCTCCTGATAAATCGGATCAATACCCTGCAGAATAAAATTCGTATCTTAGAGGATAAAGCTGCCTATACGGATAGTACTAACTTTGAAATCTTAGCCCAGTTGGTCATGGTGGAAAATAAGATAGTCACCCTGACGAACAGTTTTACTGAAATGTACAACTTGAAATCGGGCAAAGAAGAAATCTCTTCCACGGCGAAAATAAGCCCGGTAGAATACAAACGCCGTTATTTAGAAAGTTTGAGCAATTACCAGAACGGAAATTACGAAGCGGCCATAAAAGGGTTTTCGGAATTGGTAGTCAGTGATCCCATGCACGAACTGGCCGATAATAGCCAATACTGGTTGGCAGAGTGTTATTATTCACAAAAGAACTTTAAACGCTCTATTCTGGAATTTGAGAAGGTCTTCACCTTCCCCGGTACCGATAAAGACGATGATGCCCAGTTGAAACTGGGTCTTGCCTACCAAAGTATGGGAAATTTTGAAAAAGCCCGGGAAGAGTATCAGCGCCTTATCGATTATTTCCCTGGCAGTGAATATTACACCAAAGCCAAAGAAGCTTTAAAACAATTGAAAATCGAGTAATTGATAGTGAAGTTATTTTACCTTACAACCGAAATTATTCCCTTCGCCAACACCTGTTCCTTAGCCCCTTTTTCAACCAAAGTACCTTTAGCTCTTCAGGGAATGGGGCATGATATTCGTACTATAATACCCAAGTACGGTTACGTAAGTGAGCGTAAATATATTTTACGTGAGGTCATTCGTTTGCGAGAAATACCTTTCCAATTCAATGGCGAGGATATTACCGTATCTGCAAAAAGTGCTTTCATACCGAAAACGCGGGTGCAGGTGTACTTCATGGAGGACGATCACTGGTTCAAACCCTTAACCAATCTGGTCTACAAGTCTAAAAATGGCCGGATCCTCTCTGATAATGACATTCGTTTTGCCTTTTTTAACAAAGGCACGTTAGCTATCCTACCCCACTTATTCTGGAAACCGGACATCATCATTTGTAATGGGTGGCAATCTGCTTTTGTACCGGCAATCTATCACCAGCAGTATGCCAGTGAGGAATTTTATACTGGCATAAAAACCGTTTTAATTATCCATCAGTTAGATACTGACTATACGAATTTCTCCGACGGAGCGTTCAGAAGCATTGGGTTAGAACTACCATCAGCGATGGAGAATGGCACGGTCAATGCCTACGCTGCAGCAGCTGAATTCGCTGATATGGTCATCGTCTTGGATACCCCAACCAATAACCTTACTGAACATGTATTGAAAATCCCAGCCATGGCAGCGTACAAAGAAAAATTGACTACAATTTCTGTTTCTGCGGATGAGAATCCAGATTATCAACAGGTTGCGGCGGACTTGGATGTATCTTTGCAGAAACTTATTGACTGATCTCTCGTTCTCGTTTTAAATACCTATGTCTACATTTTTCCACCGTCTGGTTTTACTAACGTCTACCCTCCTGGCCTCGTCGCTGTTTGTAGCCTGCACTGAGGAACCTTTGAGTATTGATCTCTCTGGTGATACTTTCGCGGTCAAAGATACTTTGCTTACAAATATTGACGGGTTTACCTATCAAGTACCACCTGAGATGGGTATCGATAAACATTTATATTTAGGGGAATATAACGGTTTTAGAAATCCTTTTGCTCTTTTGAAAATGAATATTTATTCTGTAGAGAATCCTAACTTTACTTGGACACATCTGTTAGATTCTACTATTACCATCGAAAACATAGACAGCGCTTATTTTACTATAACATATGACGATTCAGTCTTTGATGATCAAGCTCGATTTCTGTTGTACTACTTTCCTGATGGACCAGATTCGGTTTTTTCTGAAAAGGCTTCCAATTATAATAACATACAACTTGAGGATTTACAGGGGGAGATGAAGTTAATTGAGGAGCAGACTATTCAGTCAGACTCGGCCTCTCACTTCCTTCGTTTTTCGTTGATGGACGATTTATCGGAGTTATTGGATACCACAGGGCAGGAACCCAATCATGTTTTCCTCCTGACTTATGACTCCACGACGACATCTGAGTTATTCCCCTTTAAAAGTAGTGAAAGCATCACTGGCAGACCTCAAATCAGCGTTTATTATCGGCGTCAATTAGTTGCTGATACTACCGATACGACTACGGCGCCTTTTGATACGACCTATCATACCTTTATACCAACGGCTGATGTGTCTATTCTTATCCCACCTTCTGTTGCTCCTGAAGACACGACAACGTGCTGTACGGTCAGTCGTGGAATGGGCCTAAAATCTGTTATCTTTTTACCGGAATTGGATTCATTAAACTTGCCCACTGAAGCGACGATCCATAAGGCAGAGCTTTCCTTCTTTAACAGTGATACTACACCCGACTATGGATTTTACCTCTACCCCTTAGTGGATTCCGTAAACGTAGCTGAATTCAATCTTATGGAGGATTATGAAGTAGAACCAACATTGGGATCTTTTGCCAAGGTGGCGGGAAATGGACTGGTTACAATGGAAATAAAAGGATTTATTCAACGCTACCATTTTCAAGATGTAGCCAACCTGGGGCTTAAACTCGAATCCACTTCCCAAAATGATCCCTTTGAAATAGTTCATTTGAATATCGCCGGCTCGGACTCCTTGTATCCTAAACCACGATTAGTCATACAATATGTGGCGCCGTAGGACGCTTCTTTTTCTAAGTTTAAGTATTGTGGGTCTTTTACCGGCCCAAACCAGCTTAAATGCATACGGGTTGGGATTTGAATCATGGGCCTTTGATGCTGCCAGTCTAGGCGCTGGAAACTCGGGATTGTTGCCTTTGTATCAGGAAGGTATTTCTCTGAGTAATCCCACTACCTGGCAGCAGTTACGTTTTGTGCTGATCTCTACTACTTATAGCGGTCAGGCAGTGCGGGATACACGGACTAACGCCCTTAACGGATTAGCCAATTTGGATCGTATCGAGTTCATTATGCCGATTAAACAGAAGTTCGCCTGGGGATTTTCGGTTAAGCCAGTGTACAATTTACAATTCTCTTTCGTCGATGATAGCGAACCAGTCATATTACTTGAAGATACGGTTCAGACCCAGAAATCCATTTCCAGTGAAGGTGGTATTTCTACGTTTAACACGACCTTCACTTTTCCAGTCAGTAAGAAAGAGACTGCTGCTTTTACCATAGACTGGTTGTTTGGTTCTAACCGAAGACAGTACACGTATTTATTGGATAACAGCACCTATCTCTACTTCCATCGGAATGTCTATTCAGGGTCTCAATTAACAGTATATTTATCGTCCACCCGTTTTCAGTTTGCTCGCTTTCCTGTAGTGTTATATTCTTCTGCTAAGTTTGCGCTGCAACCCTTACGAGCAAAACACTATTCCTTTCAACCGTTTGAAGATGCGAATGGGGATGGTATTCATGATTTTGGGGATTTCCCCGATCCTTCACAACTCCCGGAGGTAACAGCACAAATTTTCACCGGTTTGCATCGGTTTTTTCAATTTAGCTTTGGGACTGACGTGAAGATTCGCGAAAGGACGCATCTTCTTCTGGAAGGATCGGTTCATGAAAACAAAATTGGTAAACCGGATTTAGTGGCATTATTTCCGCAATATCCTGATTTCAGTACTCGGTGGAGCCTCGGAGGAGTACGTTTTTCTCGTAAGATCCCACGATCCACCTTTGATCGCTTTCATCTCCGCGGGGGACTTTATTATCAGTATCACCATTTTTATCCTGTGGAAACGAATATGAATGAGTATGGGATATCTTTAGGATTTGGGCTTAATTTCGGTGCCACGAATAACCAGATTGACGTGGGTTTTCTGTGGGGAAGAAGAACAAGTCCCCTGCCCATTGAGGAGACCTTCAGACAATTTAATGTGAGTCTGAGCCTTGGAGATGTATGGTTCGTAAAAAGGAGAGCGAGATAATTATGAAAGTACTGCAAGCAAAGTCAAGACGTGGATACAAACTCCTGGGTTTATCTTTAATAGCCCTATTTATTGCCATGTGTGTTCCTCCACAAACGGTAAATGAGGCCGATGAGGAAGCCGCACAGCAAGCTTATCTGGATTCCCTTCGGGAAGTCCTCTGTCCCCGGAAGATGAGTAGTGCTGCCGAATATTATAAAAACCATGACTGGGAAGCGACGGTACGAGTTTATCGTGAAATCATCGACTTAGGTTGTGACAAGGAAAGCCCTGAAGAGGTTTACCAATTCTTCGCCATCGCTTACGAACAGTTAGGGAAATTTGATAGCGCCGAATATGTGCTATTAAAGGGTTTACAGTTGTTACCCGATAATGTGGATTTACGGAAACGGTTAGCGTATGCCTATCAAAAGCAGGGTAAAATTGAACAACAGATTATTGAGTACAGCCGGCTGGCAGAAATGTTACCCAATGATCTGGAGACCAAAATAGAATTAGCAAAACTCTATAAGGCCAAAGGGGCTTACGAGGACCAGATCGATATTCTTCGTCAGGCCTTAGAGATTGATCCTACCAATGATGTTCTCCAGGGTGAGATTGCCCGTGCCTATGAGTTAAGTGGTCGGGATCCCCTGGAAATCTACGGGGAGCGATTCAAGAACAATCCCGATAATGTATCTTATGGATTGGATTATGCCGAGCGTCTCATTGCCGTGGAACGTTATGAGGAAGCTATCGATGTGTTGAAACAGGTTTTGAGCGTCGATAAGACCAGTAAACTGGCTTACCGGAAATTGGGCCAAACCTATATTCAGGCCGATAGGTTAGACGATGCTTCGGCGGCTTTCGAAGAGTTGTTTAAGTTGGATCCGCGCGATTATAATGTTGCCATAAAAGTCTCCGAAGTAAATGTGGAGAACCGCAATTACGGCAAGGCGTTTCGCTGGGTAGAAAAGGCCATTGCGCTCTCAAACTCCGGGGATGCCTATGGCCAGAAAGGGAATGTGTATTTCAAGGCTTTTCAAAATTGCCGTACTCCTGATATCTCCTTGGACGACCGCATTGTAGCCACGTTAGCCTATAACAATTTCTTGAAGGCGGAAGAATTAGGGAACAAGCGCTTCCGGCGTTCCCTAGAATGGATCAGGGATAATGAAGTCCTGTTTGGAAAAGCGCAGTGGTTTATGCTAGACGAGGATCAGAAAAATAAGGGCTATTTAAAACCAACTGGCTCCTGCTATGATTGGGTAGAGGAGAAGTTGCCTAAAGATCCTCAATGGTAAGGGAGTGATTTCCCGTGGGCTCTTCGGCCTTTAAATATCTTCGGGATTCGGATCCCGAACTATACCGTGTACTTATGG
>CAZBEL010000070.1:0-7565 GCA_964490885.1 uncultured bacterium | reverse complement strand
AAACTGTGATCAAAGAAGCGGCCATGGCAAAACTCTTCTGCAGTGAAGTCGCCATGCGGACTACCATTGAAGCTATCCAGGTCCACGGGGGCTATGGCTACGTAAAGGAATACGATGTAGAGCGTTTCTTCCGGGACGCCAAGGTACTGGAGATTGGCGAAGGGACCAGTGAAATCCAGCGTTTGATCATTACCCGCGAACTGGTGAAAGCTTTACGGAACACTTAATGGTCAAACACCGGCGTCAGTCCCCAAAAAGCCATACGCTCCGTAACTCACTACAGCGGTACTGGCCTCAGATCACCACCTTATTGGGCATGGTGATCCTTATGGTCTTCTTTTTCCACCGGGGCAAATTCTTACAGTATAGCTACCAGTTGGACGACATTGCCCGGGAGCCCATCATTGCACCTTTCAATTTCCCCATTCTAAAATCCGAAGAAAAACTCCAGGCTGACTTAGAAGCTGCGCTCCATTCGGTGCCTTTTGTCTTTAACCGTCGACAGGACATCGTTGAGGAGCAAATCAAGAAAATAGATGACTTTTTCCTGATCCTGGACAATATACGCACTGCCCGGGAAAAACTGGCCGCCTCCAAAGATTTAGTTTACCGTTATCGCTACACCGACCGCTATGACGATACGCGCGCCATTGCCCAGGGGGATAGCGCCAAGTTGGCTTCCCTAGTCCAGCAGTTATACAACAACTATCCCTTTACTGAAACAAAGGATATCTGGAAAACTTTTCTCACCACACCGGAGGTTATTCCCCCTGATCAACTCCCTGAACTGAAGGCCAACATCACACAGATCTGCCGGAATCGCTGGGCGGAGGGTATCATCGACATAAAAAGCGATAAGATCATCAGCAATGAAGTGGCGCTCCATCAGGAAGATGTACCCATCTTGATGAAACCGGAAGAACTCAACGATCTAAACCGTGCCTGGACTAAGTCGAAAGTTGAAATCACCCAGATTTATCCCGACGAAAACGATCCCAAACGGCAGTACGGTTACGATCTCATCGTGGAGTTTATGAAACCCAACATCATCTACGACAAGGAAACTACCGAGCGTCACCAACAGGCCCAGTTGAACAGGGTCCCACGGCATCAAGGTATCGTGTTAAAAGATGAAATGATCGTGGACGCCAACCAACGCGTTACTAGCGACGTGCTGCAGAAATTAGAGTCCTTAACCGTAGCTTTGAGCAAGCAAACCAACCGTGAACGCGGGTGGGCCATACTCACCGAATACCTGGGTCGGTTCATTATCATCAGCGTGGTGGTTTCCTTCTTTTTTACCTTTCTGCTCATTTACCGTAGACCCATCTTCGAGGTGTGGAAATTGGTTCTGCTCATTGCCTTGATCTTTACCGTAGAAGTAGGGCTCTCTGACCTGTTCGTTTACCGCTTCGGATTTTCTGAATACCTCATTCCCATCACTGCGGCGGCCATGTTGCTCACTGTGCTATTTGATGCTCGTATTGGGTTCATGGGCACAACCTCCATCGCCCTATTGTGCGGCATTCTCATCGGGAATGATGTGGAGTTCATCGTCACCGCCCTTTTCACCTCTTCCGTGGCCATGTACACAGTACGGAGACTGCAAAGCAGAACCCAATTTTTTGTGGCTATTTTCGTCCTGGCCGGGGCCAGTCTGTTGGTTGTGTTAGGTCATGGACTATTAAAAGGCCACGGGTGGAAAAGCATGGGAGTCGACTCTCTGTATCTCTTAGTGAACAGTACCCTCTCACCCATCATTGCCTACGGCCTGGTGGGCATCCTGGAAATCACCTTCGGGATTACCACCGACCTGACGTTATTGGAATTGTTAGATTTCAATCATCCTCTGTTAAAACGCATGCAACGGGAAGCCAACGGAACCTTCAATCACAGCATCGTGGTGGGGAACTTGGCTGAGAGTTGCGCCACGGCCGTAGGGGCCCGGTCGCTCTTGTGTCGCGTAGGAGCCTACTACCATGACATTGGTAAAATGGTGCGACCGGAATACTTTATTGAAAATCAGTACGCCGGAGAAAACAAACACGAAGGCCTGACGCCGGTAATGAGTGCCAAAATTATCCGCAACCATGTGAAGGAAGGCCTCCGGCTGGCCGAAGAATACCACCTGCCAAAAGTGATCTCCGACTTCATACCCATGCACCACGGCACAACGCGGGTAGAATACTTCTACCGTCAGGCTTTAGAAGAGGCCGGTGGCGATGCCAAGCAGGTTGACGAACGGGCTTTTTGTTATCCCGGGCCAAAACCCAATACGAAAGAGACTGGAATCCTCATGATCTGTGAAGCGGTGGAGGCGGCTGTCCGCTCGCTGAAAGATCCGAATATCATGAAAATCGAGGACATGATCGACAAAATCATCAATAAACGCCTGCGGGAAGGGCAATTGGACGAATGTCCCCTTACTTTAGACGAATTGCGACGCATAAAAGGCACCATGGACGGCACAATCGGTATGCTCCCCGTATTGAGGGGAATCTACCATATTCGTATTGAGTATCCTGAGGAAAAACCGCCCACTGACGACGTTTCTAACCTTACTTAACCGGCGTGATTACTGTCCACGTGGAATGTGACCCGGCCCTTTCCGGGCCTCAACCAGCTCCCACCCAAGCCCTATTGACTCAAGTCCTCAAAACGGAAGGGGTAAAAAACGCAGATGTAACTCTTATCTTCGGAGATGACGACTTATTAAACCGATTAAAGCGCCAATTTTTCGGACTCGACCACCTCACTGACGTGCTTGCTTTTCGTCTCAACGATGCTGACGAACCCAAGCTGGAAGGGGAAATTTACATTAGCTTGCCCCGGGCTCAGGAAAATGCGCACCAATACCAGGAACCATACGCCAAAGAACTGGCCCGGCTCATGATTCACGGCGGTTTACACCTGTTAGATTATGAAGATGGAAGCGCAAAAGAACAAGCGATTATGCGAGCGAAAGAAAATCAATATTTAGACCAATTTCCCTGGCTGACACTTGTGGAGATGGATGGTGAATCATAGTAAAACACGAAGGTATATATAAAAATGCGTAAGGCCACCGCTACGGCACCGGCCACTGTCGCTAACGTAAGTTGCGGTTTCGACGTCTTAGGCTTCGCCCTGGAGCATCCCGTGGATGAAGTGGAAGTCCGTTGGTCAACGAAGAAAGGGGTAACCATCATAGCCATCGAAGGAGACGGAGGTAAACTTCCCCTGGATCCCAACCGGAATACAGCTGGAATTTCTGCTCAGGAAATGTTAAAAGCCGCTCGAGTAGCACAAGGAATCGACCTCTATATAAAAAAAGGGGTACCCGCTAGCGGCGGCATGGGATCCAGTGCAGCCAGCGCCGTGGCTAGCGTTGTGGCACTACAATTACTTTTAGAAAGTGAGTTCACAACCAACGAACTTCTTACTTTTGCCGCCCAAGGAGAAGCCGTTACTTCCGGGGCCCCTCATCTGGACAATGTGACCCCCTCCCTGTTAGGTGGTTTCACTGCCGTACGGAGCACTGACCCAGTAGACGTATTTAACATCCCTTATCCCCATGGACTGATGTGCACCGTTGTCCATCCCCAGGTGACGGTGGACACACGGACAGCACGGGAGTTGCTACCAAAAACACTTCCCCTTTCAACCGCTGTTTCCCAATGGGGTAATGTGGCCGGATTGGTCACCGCTTTGTCAACAGGCGATTACGACCTACTGCAACGTTCTTTTCACGATGCCGTTGCGGAACCGGCCCGTAAGACCCTGATCCCGGGTTTCGACCAAGTAAAGGAAGCCGCTCTCACAGCAGGCGCTCTAGGATGTAGCATTTCCGGATCCGGTCCCAGCATGTTTGCCCTGTCTTCAACAAAAGAGACTGCGGAGAAGGTAGGAACCACCATGCAGGCCGCTTTTAAACACGCCGGCCAGAATAGCACTATTTATGTCACGCCCATCAATCCCCACGGTTGCCAACGCATTTCTTAAACCCCTGTGCATTACTACAGTACGAATGGCCAGGCGCCAGTAACTGACCTGCGGGGGGCAGTCCTACATGCCCTGCCTCCCGATAACGGTCTTTATCTCCCAGAACGAATCCCTACTCTCTCCAAGGGGTTTATTGAGTTTTTACCAGGCCTTTCTTTTCAGGAAATTGCCTTTACCATGGCCCAGGCCTACTTGGAGGGTGACATACCCAAACACCAAATACAAACAATTGTCGATTCGGTGTTCTCTTTTGAAGCACCTTTAGTGTCTTTAACAGAATGGATCTCCCTTTTAGAACTGTTTCATGGTCCCACCTTGGCATTCAAAGATTTCGGCGCCCGTTTTATGGCCCGACTCATGGGATATTTCACTCAAGAAACCCAGGAAGAACTGGTCATTTTAGTGGCTACTTCCGGAGATACAGGTAGCGCCGTAGCACACGCCTTTTGCAAGGTCCCTGGAATCCGGGTTTACATCCTCTATCCCAGTGGTCGGATCAGCACAATCCAAGAGCAACAACTCACTACTCTGGGATATAACATTACCGCCCTAGAGATTGGTGGCTCCTTTGACGACTGCCAACATCTGGTGAAAACGGCTTTCCTCGATGAGAACATTACTAGCGCCCTACAACTCACTTCCGCCAACTCCATTAATATCGCTCGGCTCATTCCCCAAACCTTTTATTACGCCGCCGGGTTAGCTCAGTACCGTAGAATTTATGCTACCTCCCCGCCGGTAACCGTTGTTCCCTGCGGGAATTTTGGCAACCTCACGGCAGGTTTATTAGCCGCCCATATGGGATTGGAATTGGGACACTTCGTTGCTGCTACGAACCAGAATGACGTCGTCCCCCAATACCTCGCCACCGGCACCTTCAAACCCCGACCTTCCGTAGCCACCATCTCTAACGCCATGGATGTGGGCAACCCCAGCAACTGGGGGCGTATCCTGGACCTTTACCGGCACGACCTTGCCGCCTTGCGAAGGACCTTATCCAGCTGGAGTTACACGGACAGCCAGACACGGGAAACCATTCAACGGGTGTACCAGGAGTATCACTACTGTTTAGACCCACACACCGCTGTAGGTTACCTGGGGATGGAAACCTATCGGCAACAAAACGCACTCAAAACACCAGGAATTGTACTGGCAACGGCGCACCCGGCAAAATTCCTCGCCGTCGTAGAGCCGTTAATTGGGCATTCGCTTCCTCTCCCAGCCTCCTTAGAGGAGACCATGCAACGTCCAAAAAGTTCGGTGCAACTCTCTAACCGATACATTGAATTCAGAGATTACTTACTGTCACAATAGGAATCGCCATGATGAAAACGAAAACCGGTACCAAATTTGAAGAATTACAAAGCCTAGTCAAACGCTTACGGGGACCGAACGGCTGCCCTTGGGATCGAGAGCAGACCGCGGCTTCACTGCTACCTTACTTCTTAGAAGAAGCCTATGAGGTGATGGAAAGTGTTGACGAAGAGAACTGGCCCTTATTGAAAGAGGAACTGGGTGACTTATTACTGCACGTGGTCTTTCAATCCTCCATCGCTGAAGATGCGAACCGTTTTACCTTGGAAGAAGTGCTGGAAAACATCAATGAAAAGTTAGTGCGGCGACATCCCCACGTATTTGGGGAAGCTCAGGCCGAGGCCCCCTTCCATGCCAAACGCAATTGGGAAGCCGCCAAACATGCCGAGAAAAAACGTAGGTCGCGGCTGGAGGGCGTTCCGGTGGCTCTTCCTGCTTTAGTGCGCGCCCAGCGACTGCAACAAAAGGCCAGTTTTGTGGGCTTTGATTGGGATAAAGTGGAACAAGTCTGGGAGAAGGTTCACGAAGAAATCCAGGAATTAAAAGAGGCCCAAGCTGAAGGGAAACGTCAACATCTGGAAGAGGAAATCGGTGACGTACTGTTCGCAATAGTAAACCTAGCCCGTTTTTTAGATATCTCTGCCGAGGACGCCTTGCGGAAAACCAATAAAAAGTTCGTCAAACGTTTTCAGGAGGTGGAAGCGGAGTTGAAACGCCGGGGGAAAGCGCCAGAGGATTCCACCTTACAAGAAATGGACCTCATCTGGAATAACCTGAAAAGAAAACGAAGTCAAACCGGACCCTAAGTCAAAAGGCGCGTGGCTTCCCGCTTGCTCAAGGGAGCTAAGGGTAGCTCGGAGACCACTTTTTTCACCCATTGAGGATTCGTTTTGGAATACTCCCGCAAGGCCCAACCAATGGCCTTTTGAATAAAGAACTCTGGCGAAGAGACTAATTGTTCTATACAGTTCCATAATAGCCTCTCATCAGTGGCGTCTTTGTACTTCAACTGAAAAAGCAAACATATCCGTTGTAGCCACAGATTCTGTGATTTCATCCAAGCAGGAATAGTCTTTGGGATTAATGCAGGTTGTTTCCTAAACAACACTCCCACAATGCGGGTGGCCAGCCAATCCACCGTGTCCCACCAGGAATTACTGACGATGAGCTTCTCTAAAAAAGTGATTGCCACCAAATTATTTTTCCGACGCAGGAAACGCTCTAAAATATCCAGAGCGGCATAATGATATTCTCGCTGAGGAAGATCCCAAAGGGCCAGCACAACCGGTTCGATGGCCTCTCCTGGTGGAATCCCCTGCTCCCGTAAAAACTCCCTGGTTAGGGCTGACCGTTGGGGAGCTTTCAAACCTAAAAAGGGGAAATGATTTTTCATGTAACGCGCCATGGGGATCGCTAAGGCCAGATCCCCACGGGTTTCGAAGACCTTTTTGAGAGACCGAACATAGTCTTCTACTGAAAAAGATGTGTTTTCAGCAGACATCATCCAGCCTCCTCACGCCTACTAAAGCGGAACAAGGAACTCACCGGTTAGACATAATTTTTACGAAGACTTTCCGTTGCCGGGGACCGTCAAAATCACATAAGAAAATTCCTTGCCAGGTTCCCAAGACCAGGCGTCCGTTTTCAATGATCACCGTTTCCGAGGAACCCACCAGACTGGTTTTAATGTGACTGTCTGCATTTCCTTCTCGATGGTGATATCCCCGGTTGTAAGGGACGAGTTCAGCCAACCGGCTCTGAATATCCCGTACCACATCTGGATCAGCATGCTCGTTTATGGTAATTCCACAAGTGGTATGAGGAACGTAAACTGTAACCAATCCTTCTTGAACCTGGGCCTCGGATATCAGAGCCTGAACCCGATGGGTAATGTCTATAAAATCCACCCGCTGTGAAGTGGGTACGTGTAAAGTTTGCATTGTGTTAGCCTCCCTTGTAAATGAGTTAACTGCTTAAGTCAACTAGTTAAGTTAACTATAAAACTTTCTCTAACCAGATACGTGTTTCTTCTGCCGGTTGCTTGGGAATGGTACGCAGGACACGGTAGCCCCGCTTTTTAAGTAACCCCAGCATGGCCTTATATTTCTTGCGCGTTTTGATGGTTACCCGGGTATACCCTTTCTGGCGGGCCCATTGTTCCTGGCGTTCAGCCAACCGGTCTCCAATTCCCTCTTGACGAAACTGAGGAAGCACGCCGCCCATCCAACTATAAAAGGTGCCCTCCCGCTCGTAACCTACTTTGAACCCAC
>CAZBEL010000069.1:0-7594 GCA_964490885.1 uncultured bacterium | reverse complement strand
TTATTGAATTCGCTCGCAATGTGTGTGGTTTGAAACAGGCCAACAGTACAGAGTTTAATCCTCGTACTCCTAACCCGGTGATTGATCTCATGGAATCCCAACGGGCCTTAAAGTTAAAAGGGGGCACTATGCGGTTGGGAGCCTATCCATGTGAAATTACACCGGGTACTTGGGCCTACCGTGCCTATCGCAAGCGTCGTGTTTCTGAGCGCCATCGCCATCGTTGGGAGGTGAACAACCGTTACCGGAAACGTCTGGAAAAGCACGGTCTCATCATTTCCGGTGTCAATCCAGAGTTAAACCTGGTAGAGATTATCGAATTACCTGACCATCCCTGGTTTGTCGCCAGCCAGTTTCATCCCGAGTTGAAAAGCCGGGTCAACCGGGCCCATCCCCTGTTCCGGGAGTTCGTGGCAGCAGCGGTGAACTGTAAGTATATCTCCTGATTTTTAAACCCCATTTGGCCCTTTAGGCTATTTGTGGGTATTTTCAATTAACACAGTTCAACAAAAATCATGCCGTCGCCTAAACAAATTAATATTGCAGGTGTCCGTTTCGGCACCGAGGTCTTGCCACTCATCGCAGGCCCGTGCGTTATAGAGAGCCGTGACCATGCATTAAAGATGGCTTCTGCCATTGCTACCATTGCCCGACAACTGGGCCTTCCGTACATCTTTAAAACTTCCTTTGACAAGGCTAATCGTACCGCTGTGGATTCTTTTCGTGGGCCTGGTTTGGAAGAAGGCCTGTCCATCCTGTCTGATATAAAAAGTGAAGTGGGAGTCCCGATTTTAACGGATGTTCACCTTCCTGAACAAGTCCCTGCCGTGGCAGAAGTAGCTGACGTTTTGCAGATACCGGCTTTTCTCTGCCGTCAGACGGATTTGGTGTTAGCTGTAGGCCAGGCTGGGAAGGCAGTGAATGTAAAGAAGGGGCAGTTTCTGGCGCCTTATAAGATGAAACACATTGTGGCCAAAATAGAGAGCACGGGCAATCGCCGGATTTTGCTCACTGACCGTGGGACTACATTCGGTTACCAGGATATGGTTTCGGATATGCGCTCTATTCTCATCATGCAAAAAACAGGTTATCCGGTGATATTTGACGCTACCCATAGTGCCCAAATCCCCGGCTCGGGAGATGGGGAAACCGGCGGTTCTCGGGAGTTCATTCCGGCTCTGGCCCGCTCCGCAGTTGCTGTGGGTTGTGACGGCATTTTCATGGAAGTACACGATAATCCTGCCCAGGCCAAATCGGACGCTGCAACACAGTGGCCCCTGGATCGATTGTCTCCTTTACTCACCGATTTAATACGCATCCGGGAGGTGGTCGTTAACCGTGAGCAGTAAACTTAAAGAACGTTGTTCGAAAATTGAGCTGATCATCTCCGATGTGGATGGTGTACTTACCGACGGATCGGTTTACCTGGGGGAAGAAGGAACGGAGATGAAGCGATTCTGTATCGCCGATGGTGCCGGGGTTGCCCTAGCCCGCTCCGCAGGCTTGCGGATCGCCTTGTTGTCCGGGCGCCATTCCCTGGCTACAGCGAATCGGGCGGAAGAGTTGGGTATTCAAGATGTATTCAATGGATGTCTCAATAAACTGAAACCGTATTTTACCCTTTTAAAAAAGTATAATTTAAAAGAAGATGCTGTCGCTTACTTAGGGGATGACTTGGTGGATATTTCCGTCATGGAGCGCGTGGGACTACCCATTGCCGTACGGAACGCTTATGAACCAGTGAAGGCAGTAGCTGTTTACACGACGGACGCCAGGGGAGGTGAGGGGGCCTTCAGGGAAGCGGTGGACTGGATCCTGCGGCAACGGGGCATCTATACAGAAGTGGTGGATAGATTAAAGGCCGAGCTTTTAGAACGAGTAGGAGATGGGTAACTGTTCAGAAGGTGGGGAACAATGTACTTTCTTCGTTCAATAGTATTTTTTGCGCTCTTCTTTACTAGCTTATTTGTTGTGACCTGTTCCTCACCCGGTTCCGTGTCCCAGGGTGAAAGCCGGGAAGGGCGGCCAGACCAGGAAAGTTGGGGAGTTACGATCTTCCTTACAAACGAGGGGTTGCAGCGTGCCGTCGTGCGTTCGGGGCATTTAGAAAAATTTAGTGAAAAACAGTACATTCTCTTAGATCAAGGCGTGGAGGCGGATTTTTATAATACCAAAGAAGTTCACACTACAAAGTTAATCTCCCAGAAAGCCGAAGTGGATGAAAAATCCAACTTTATGACGGCTATCCAGGCGGTGACAGTAGAGTCGGATAGTGGCGTCACCCTGTTTACGGACACCTTGCAGTGGAACTCCGAGTTAGAGATGATCTATACAGACGATCCCATCATGCTCACCACGGAAAATGGGGATACACTTTATGGTGTGGGTTTCGAATCCGACGTGAGCTTGGAACATTGGAAGATACTGAACCCTTCTGGTGTGACACAGCGAGGACAGGATGAAAAATAGTCACCAACGCCTACGCGCCGAAGGGCTGTACAAGAAGTACGGCAAGCGCATGGTCGTATCTGACGTTAGTCTGGATGTGAAAAAGGGCGAGATCGTCGGCCTCTTGGGTCCTAATGGCGCTGGAAAGACCACCACCTTTTATATGATTACGGGGATGATCAAACCTACACGAGGGCGTATATTTTTAGATGACGAGGAGATTACCCAGGCCGCCATGTACCGAAGGTCGCGTAGGGGGATTGGGTACCTCTCCCAAGAACCGTCTATCTTCGGTAAGCTGACCGTGGAGGACAATATTCGCTTGGTACTGGAAATCACGAAATTGAGCAAGAAAGAGCGGCAGGAACGAATTGATCGGGTACTGGAGGATTTGTCCATTACCCATTTGCGAAAACATAGGGGAAACACACTCTCTGGCGGTGAACGCCGGCGAGTTGAGATTTGTAGAACCCTGGCTTTGGATCCTGATTTTATTCTCTTAGATGAACCCTTTGCCGGAGTGGACCCTATCGCCGTAGAAGATATCCAATCCCTGGTCCATAGCCTGAAAGATCGCAATATTGGTATTTTAATCACCGATCATAATGTGCGTGAGACCTTGTCCATCACCGATCGTTCCTACCTGCTTTATGAGGGGCGGATTTTAAAGTCGGGGACGTCTGAGTTTTTAGCTAACGATCGCGAGGCACGGCGGTTGTACTTAGGGGAGAAATTCAAACTGGGATGAGATGGTACGGTTAGAACAAAAGTTAGCCCAGAAACAAATCCTCTCGCCCCAGCAAATCTTGCAGGCGACCCTCTTACAATTAAATACCATTAACTTAGAGCAAAAGATTATTGAGGAATTAGAATCCAATCCTGTTCTGGAATCTATAGAACCGCCCGTGGAGGAGGCTCCCACCCAAGAAGAGACGATCCCTAACGAATTGGATTGGGAGCGGGAGGACACGTTTGAGCCACCACGAGTCTTCGATTCCCGGCAAGAGACGCCGGATATGCCTCTACCTGATAGACGCAATTTTATCGATGATCTGGTAGAGCAACTGGATCTGTGTGAACTTGAAGATTGGGAACGGGAAATCGCCTTGGAGATTTTATGGAATTTAGATGACCGCGGCTACCTCACAGTGGACTTGGTACTCATTGCCGATCGATTCGGCAAGGAGGAGGCTGAGGTCGAACGTATTTTGAAAGTTGTGCAACACTTAAACCCACTAGGGATTGCGGCTCGGAACCTGCGGGAGTGTTTGTTGGTGCAGTTAGATAAAGACCCTGAAAGTTTAGCCTACCGTATCATCGATAAACAGTTTGATAATCTGGCTAATCATCGTTACGAAGCGATCTTAAGCAGTCTCGGGTGCACCGAGGAGGAACTTACCCAGGCGCTGGAAGAGATATCCCGTTTAAATCCCCGGCCCGGGGAAGGTCAGTCCCTCACTAAAGACCAGACCGTGATACCTGATTTAAGAGTTGTGGAACAAGACGGCAAGTGGGTGGTTCTATTGAACGACAATTGGTTACCCGATTTGCGCATCAATAGCCAGTATGCGACCATGCTCCAGTCCACAGGGCAAATGGACGCGGCAGCCCAGAAGTACCTTAAGCAAAAGCTGGATTCTGCCCATTGGTTTATTCAAGCAATCGAGCAGCGTCGCCGCACATTGGTGCGGGTTATGGAAGCGATTATCGCCCGCCAGCCAGAGTTTTTTCAGGGTCTTGTGGATCAATTGAGACCCATGAAGCTCCAGGATATTGCTGACGATATCGGCATGGATATTTCCACGATAAGTCGTTCCACCAGGGGGAAATATGTGGACACACCCTTTGGGGTTTACGAGCTGAAATCGTTTTTTACCGAAGCCTTTACCTTGGACTCTGGTCAGGAGATCAGTACTCACCAAATTAAAGTGGCTTTGAAGGAAATCATTGAGCAAGAGGACAAGCACCATCCGTACACGGATGCCGAATTAATGCAACTGTTGAATGAGCGCGGTTTTCCGGTGGCTCGCCGGACCGTGGCAAAATATCGTGAGCAGTTGCACTATCCCGTAGCTAGGTTGCGTCGCACCCTCTAAACTAAAGAAAAGGGAGGTATTTTTATGGCCTTTCGACGAATCATTATAGGGGATCGCGAAATACGCGTCCCAGAACGTTTGCTTACTTTGGGCGTGATACCTATTGTGGGCATCGCCCTCGTTATATGGCTACTCACGGGAATTTACATAGTCGGCCCTGATGAAGTGGGCGTCGTTCGTACCTTTGGTAAGTTTACCCGTATTGCCCAGTCGGGGCTGAACTACCATCTGCCTTATCCCATTGAGGTGGTGGACACACCCAAAGTCATGGAAGTAAAGCGCATCGAGATCGGTTTTCGTTCCGTCGGGAAGAACCAGTTTCGGACGGTAGAAAACGAGAGTCTCATGCTCACCGGTGATGAGAATATTGTGGATGCTGAGTTGATCGTGCAGTATAAAATTAAAAATGCAGCTGATTACCTCTTCAACTTTGTTCGACCGGTAGTGACTGTTCGGGAAGCTTCTGAAGCCACCCTCCGTACGGTCATTGGTCGCCATAATATTGACCAAGCTCTCACTATGGGGAAATTGCAAATCCAGGAGGAATCCAAGGAATTGCTTCAATCGATTTTGGACAAGTATAAGACAGGAATTCAGGTCGTGGCTGTGCAGTTGCAGGATGTTTCGCCACCCAAGCAAGTCATCGCCGCTTTCAAGGATGTGGCTTCTGCTAAGGAGGATAAAAACCGCATGATCAACCAAGCGGAAGGGTATCGCAACGATATCATTCCCAAAGCCCGGGGAGAAGCCGAAGCCTTAATCCGTGCTGCGGAAGGTTACCGGGAGGCCCGCATTAAACGGGCGGAGGGCGATGTGGCCCGTTTTAAAGCAATTCTCAAAGAGTATCGCAAAGCCAAGGACATTACTCGCAAACGAATGTATTTGGAGACCATGGAAGAAATATTACCCGGGATTCAGAAATACATTGTACCCAAAGGGAAGGACAGCAACCTTCTTAATCTTTTGAATCTCACTAACGAGAAAGGGGGTCAGCGATGAAAAAATTGATCTTAGCCCTCATCGTTTTAGGCATTATCGTGGTCTACACCACCGTTTTCGTCGTAGACGAAAAGGAACAAGTCGTCATTTTGCAATTTGGGAAACCCATACGCAACATTCAGGAACCGGGTCTGCATTTCAAGTTGCCCGTACCCTTCCAGAATGCCGTGGTGTTTGACGACCGTCTCTTGGAGTACGATGTTCCCCCAGAGGAAATTTTGAGCAAGGATAAAAAGACTCTCATCGTTGATAACTACGTGCGGTGGCGAATTAGGGATCCGCTCCTGTTCCTGCAAACAGTTCAAGCAGTTCCCACTGCCGTCACGCGACTCGACGACATTGTGTACTCCAAGCTACGACAGGTGTTGGGGACTCATAACATGTCGGAGATCATCACTGAGAACCGGGAATTGATCATGAGTCAGGTCACCGCCGCCAGCGATACAGCTACCGAAAATTACGGGATTGAAGTGGTGGATGTGCGGATAAAACGGGTTGACCTACCCCAGGAGAATGAGAAGTCCATCTACGCCCGCATGGAGGCTGAACGGAAACGGCAGGCCAATCGGTTCCGCTCCGAGGGTGAAGAGGCAGCTAGGAAAATCCGGGCCTCAACTGATAAGGAGAAAACCATCATTTTGGCCGAAGCCTACAAACAAGCCGAGGAGATCAAGGGTGAAGGGGACGCTAAGGCTGTGGATATCTACGCCCGGACTTTTTCCTCTGATCCTGACTTCTATGAGTTCATGCGAACCCTGGAAGCCTATCAAAAGATCATCGACGATAAAACCACATTGGTTTTACCAGCAGACTCTAAGTTGTTCGATATGTTAAATCAATAACGAGCGCATAGGAAAGGAACGTGGCGTGAAGCGAGATTTTCTCCATCTTGATGATTTTAGCGCTGACGAATTGTGGGAAATTCTGCACTTAGCCAAAGAGCTGAAGGCGAAGTTTCACCGTCGGGAACCATTCAAACCTTTCCAGGACCGTTCCCTGGCGATGATTTTTGCCAAGCCATCCGCCCGTACCAGGGTTTCTTTTGAAACTGGGTTTTCCTGGATGGGCGGACATGCTCTTTTCTCGCGGCCTAAGGACATTGGTATCGGCAAACGGGAGGCCATTAAGGATATTGCCCGTTTGTTCAGTCGTTACAATGATCTCATCATGGCCCGTCTCTTTGACCATGCACACCTATTAGAATTGGCCCGGCATGCATCCATCCCGGTGATTAACGGCCTTACCGATTACAACCACCCGTGCCAAATTCTAGCTGATATTTTCACCATATGGGAACAACGACAAACCTTGGACGGATTAAAAATTACCTATGTGGGTGATGGCAACAATGTGGTGCATTCCTGGCTGGGGCTGGCAGCCGTCTTTCCCCTGGAATTTGTCTGTGCCTGCCCGGAAGGATATGAGCCGGATTCTGCCACCGTGACTAGGACCCAAGAAGCTGGGCACTCCGCTATCGCTGTAGTGCATGATCCGGTTGCAGCTGTGGAAGGTGCGGATGTTGTGTATACCGACGTCTGGGCTTCAATGGGACATAAAGAAGAAATTGCTGAGCGTGAGCGAATCTTTAAACCGTTCCAGGTGAACGAGAAACTCATGAAGGCCACGGGCAAAGAGACCCTTTTCATGCACTGTTTACCTGCCGAGCGGGGACGGGAAGTGACGGATGAAGTGATTGAGGCAGACTATTCCATCGTTTTCCAGCAAGCAGAAAATCGCCTCCACGTCCAGAACGCCATCATGGTGACCTTAGCGGGGAATAGTTAATAGAAAGTTCCAAGAACAGGGTAGATTTGATTTAAAAATAGTTTAACATATATTGAATTTACCAGCGGGCATTAATCCCGCTATTTTACTTCCAGCCAGCGGATGTCGTAGGTGCGATATTCTACTGCGGTATTTTCACTTAATGGGACGATGATTCTAAAGGGGGCCGAGGCGCCCGGTTCCAGTGCCGTGTCGGTGATGACTCCACTGTTATATTTTACTTCCTTTCCATTTACGAAACCAGAATCCTGGGCAGCCAGTTCTGT
>CAZBEL010000068.1:0-7642 GCA_964490885.1 uncultured bacterium | reverse complement strand
AAATCAACCGATCGCCCATTTACTAGGATTAAATCCACCTCCGTGTGGGGAACCCCACAAGATTGGATAACATCCATTACGGTTGTGGGTAGGAGAAATGTACGTTGAAAAGTACGTTTACGAAGTTTCGGGGGAAGTAAATCATTCAGTTCTTCGTAAAAACGTAATCGAATCGTGATCACGGTTTAAAGGACCGTTAACCCCAAATGGTGAGCAAAGCGCAACGCCTGACTTTGTTCCTCCCTTGTGAGATACCGATGAATCTCTGGATAGGTCCTCTCACTCACCCGGTGGGCAGGACAATATTGAAACATAACATTAACTGCCATTCTGGGATCTACCTCTTGAGAGAGGAAGTGCAGGATGGCTTCCGTCTCTAGTAAATGTTCTGGCATCACCAGATGGCGAACTAGGATGCCCTGGTAAGCCAGTCCGTTAGCGTCCGTTTGCAACTGCCCCACTTGGTTGTGCATAAGCTTCAAGTTACGGCAGGCAATCGTCGGATAATCGGGTGCTTTTAGATAGCGCCGAGAAGCGGTCACTGTCCAAAATTTAAAATCGGGCATGTAGATATCCACAACCCCATCCAGGAGGTCCAGTGCTTGGAGGCTGTCATAAGCGCTAGTATTGTATACGAGGGGCAAGCGTAACCCTTGGGGGATGGCCACCGCTAACGCTTCTAAGATAGGTACCACCACATGGGATGGCGTTACGAAATTGATGTTATGACATCCTCTTTGTTGAAGATCAAGCATAATCCCGGCCAACTCCTCAGCAGTTACCTCCCAACCAGTTTCTTGATGACTGATATCCCCATTTTGACAAAAAACACAGCGCAAATTACAGCTGGAGAAAAAAATGGTCCCTGACCCCCTCCACCCGGACAAACAGGCTTCCTCACCAAAATGAGGACTGTAACTACTGACCTTTGCCCGATAACCCAACCGACAAATTTTACCCATATCCGTGTAGCGATTACTACCACACTCCCGGGGACACAATCGACACGCCTCCATTAATATTCGTCCCTGGTCAATCCTCTCTTGGAGGCCTCCTGTACGCCACGTTTGGAGATATCGTGGCTCTTTCTTTTTTAACGGGATTTCAGTAGACCATACCCGCATAACCCACACCGTGAGTGAAAGTTTCTGGCGGTTGCGACCCGTGACTCGTTGCATATTCGATCAAGTACCCCTTGGTATGTCCGCGAACAGCCATTAAAGCTGCCAGAGCTGCTACCGCACCCGCCCCACAGGCGTTCTGGTGCAGTTGAACTTCTTGCAAAATCCGTTTCCCGTCTGCCGCACAAAGAGCCTCGATCATTTTTCGGTCATTATGCAACATCCATTCATAGCCCTCTTTACCTGTACCAGCTGCCATTAACCCATAGGGTGACCCATAATGAGTTAGATCAGTTGAAGCGACCACAACAATTTTTTGGGGCAATTTTTCCACCAACATGCCCAACTGCTTTCCGAAGACGATACTCTCTTCCATAGGAGGCACTGTAATGGGAATGATCTGACACTCAGGCCAATAATAATACACCATTGGTAAAATCACCTCGATGGCATGCTCCTGTTGATGGGCTTGAGTATCGGCCACAACTTTCGTGTCTAATTCCTTAAGAATCATCTCCACTAATTTATAGTCAACTGTTAAGGAACCGAGTGGCGTGGACCATTCCCCTTCCGGAAATACTGTGGGATGTGCCAAACCAACGTGATCGGTTCCTAACAGGATAATCGTTGCTGGATTAGAGCGCCTCATTAAGCAATATAATGCACGTGCAGCCACCTGGCCGGAATAGACCCACCCCGCATGGGGTACCACGGCTCCCAACAAATTTTGAGGTAAATCATCTGGGAGCTGGAACTGATCTAAAAATCCTTGCATCTGGGAACGTAGATCCCCCGGATAAAACTCCCTTGCTACTGGCTGACGACTAAAGGTCATAATCGATCGCGTACTAATTTCCCAGTAGGATGCGGTTTGTAGTCAAACCGACCAGGGAGTTCTTTCTCACACGAAAGACACTTACCGGTAAAATTTGCTTCCATTTCCACCCGCCAACCTAACCGATGAATGAGTACTTTTTCACATGAAGGACAAACGGTATCTTGTCCGATCTCGGTGAGGACGTTTCCTAAATAAACGAATTCTAAGCCACTCTCTCGAGCGATACGGTGAGCTTCCACCAATGTGCTGAGCGGCGTAGGAGGCCGATGTTGCAACTTGAAGTCCGGGTGAAATGCCGAAAAATGCAACGGTATCTGGGGATTCAATTCCTGGGCGATAAATTTGGTGAGCTCACGGATTTCCCGTTCGGTATCGTTTTCCCCAGGGATCAATAGGGTAGTAATCTCCAACCATACATCCGTTTCGTGGCACAGCCAACGGAGTGTTTCTAAAACCGGTTCTATTTGTGAAAGGGTAAGTTTCCGATAAAAGGTATTGGTCATCGATTTTAGGTCCACGTTGGCTGCATCGATGTACTCGAACACCTCTTCCCTAGCCTGGGAAGTAACATAACCATTGGTCACTAACACATTTTTCAGGCCAACGAAACGTGCTTCCCGCGCCACATCTCGTACCCACTCGCCGAAAATAATGGGTTCGTTATAGGTATAAGCAATGCCAATACAACTATTATCTAACGCTAATTGGACCAACTCCTTCGGAGTGTAACTTGACCTTTCACGAAATTGTCCGGCGACCTTACTCATGTGCCAGTTCTGACAGAACTTACATCCCAAGTTGCACCCTAAAGCCCCAAAACTGAGAATTAATGAACCGGGATAAAAATGGTACAATGGCTTCTTTTCAATGGGATCGGCGTTGAGCCCCACTGCCATTCCGTATCCGTGGGTAATCAACTGCCCTTGAACATTCTGCCGTAAATAACAGAAACCTCTGGAACCCTCTGGCAAAGAACAGTAGCGAGGACAAAGGATACAACGGATCCAAGCGCGCTCTTCCACTTCCCACCAGGAGGCTAATTGAGGGTCAGATTGCTTGGCAGAGGCTAAGATCATTACACCCTTTGTTGCAGCAAGTGTGCCGGGCAACCAGATCGACAATCACTGGACCCAAAACCCACAACCGGGACCTGGTAACCTTCATTAGTAAGTAAATTCTTAATCGTGGCGCACTCTCGATTAGGGTCGGAACTTACGATCCGCACTTCCTCGACGGTAACTTGTGGATGGGACGTGAGATAATCGATATGCCAATGACGGAGTTTATCCTTTTTCAAATGTCGTTGCATGCGCTGAGCCAGTCCTTTACTGGCGCGACCCACGTACACATAACGACCCTGGGGAAATCTTCGAACCCCCAAACTTCCAACTTGTAGTTGGAGGGGTTTTTCTACGTGCAACATGATTTGATAGGTACCTTGATTCATTATTAACCGCAATTAGAAAAAGTGTACATCATTTTTAGCAATAACTCAAGGGAAACTCCTTTAAGGTGAAACATTTTTTCATGATTTAGCAATTTTCTCTTGGTTCATAAAAACAATCAGCGTAAACTAAACTGACCAGTCGGTTTAGTAAATGAACTTATCCAAACAAGAATTACGTCGCGAACAGATTCTCCATGCTGCGCTTCAGGTAGTCGTGCAAAACGGCTACGAGAAAAGTCGTATGGATGATGTGGTACAAAAAGCCCACCTCAGTAAAGGTGCCATTTACTGGTACTACAAATCTAAAAAGGAACTCTACCTGGATCTTGTCCGCTATTGGGTTAACCGCTATAGTGTGGTTCTGAACCATATCGTAGAAGAGGAAGCCCCCGCGGCGGAACAGTTGCAAGGGGTCTTTACCTATTTCATCGACCAATTCGAAAAAGATCCCACCGTTTTTAAAGCGCTGGTGGAGTTTTGGTCCCTGTCTGGGAAAGACCCGGAATTCAAAAACAAATTGCAGAAGATTTACAGCAGTTTCCTGGAACTATTAGAGCGCATTATCGCTAAAGGAGTTACCAGCGGAGAGTTCAAAGCCATCAATACGAAAATTACTGCCCTTTCCATTATGGTCAATATAGAGGGAATTAATTGGTTTACCCTGTTTGAAATGCCGGGGGTAAGGGCACGGGAATACATTGAAACCATTACGGCCTTTATTCTGGCCGGTCTAACCAAAACCGATAAAAAGTAAGCTCATGAATACACAACAGTCATCTAATCAGACAGGCGGACGGTTCTTGGTAGAACCCATTGGAACCAAGCCTATATTTACCAGAGAACAATTCAGTGAAGAACACCGGGAAATTGAGCGCATGGTACGCGAATTCGCCCGAGACAACATTTACCCAAATCAGGAGCGTATCGAAGCCCAGGATAAGGAATTCATCCACCAACTGCTTCGCCAGGCAGGGGAATTAGGTTTACTCTCTATTGACGCTCCAGAAAAATATGGTGGCCTGGACCTGGACAAGATCACTTCTGCCATCGTCATCGAATCCTTGGCTGCTGGGCACTCCTCCTCCCTCACGGCTACTTTTTCCGTGCAAACTGCCATCGGTAGCCTCCCCATCGTTTGGTTCGGAACTCCAGAACAAAAAGCCAAATACTTACCCAAGCTTCTTTCAGGAGAATGGATTGGTGCTTACGGTTTGACTGAACCCACCTCCGGTTCCGATGCCCTGGCGGCCAAAACCACTGCTACCCTAACAGAGGATGGCAAATACTATTTATTAAACGGTGAAAAACAATTCATAACCAACGGTGGCTGGGCCGATGTCTATACTATCTTCGCTAAGATCAACGGTGAACAATTCTCCGCCTTCATTGTGGAAAGGGACACCCCTGGTTTTGAGGTGGGCTCCGAAGAAAAGAAATTAGGGATGAAAGGATCTTCTACAACTTCGCTAAGATTCACAGATGCCCGGGTCCCGGTGGAAAACCTCCTTTACAAAGCCGGTAAGGGTGCCATCATCGCTTTTAATTCTTTGAACTTGGGGCGTTTCAAGCTCGCTGCTGCAGACTTGGGGGGTTCCAAAGAAACCATTACTGAGGTGGTCAATTATGCACTCGAGAGGCGACAATTTGGTCAACCCATTGCTGCTTTCGACGTAATTAAAGGGAAGATGGCCGACATGGTAATCCAGACTTACGCCGCTGATGCCATGATCTACCGTACCATCGGCCACATCCAGGAAGAAATAGACACCCTGGACAAATCCGCTTCAGACTATTATCTGAAAGTGGGTGAAGCTATGGAAGACTACGCCATTGAAGCCTCCATGGCTAAGGTTTTCGGCAGCGAGATCACCGGTAAGGTTGTTGATCATGGATTGCAGATTTTTGGGGGTTATGGCTTTATGGAAGAATACCCCTTAGCCCGGGGTTATCGCGATGCCCGCATCGATCGAATCTGGGAAGGGACGAACGAAATCAATCGCCAAATCATTGTGGGCTATATGATGAAAAAGGCCCTTTTAGAAGAACTTCCCATTCGTGAGGCGATTCGGGGGATCGAAACTTTTTTAGAAACAGATCCCTACCGTCAGTCCGACGATCCTCTGGCACCCGAGATCCGAGCTATCGAAACAGGAAAACGCCTGGCGCTGCACGTCTTCCATGAAGCCTTATGCGCTTATGGGCAAGATTTGAAACATCATCAACAATTGACCGAAATCATCGCTAACATGTTCATTGACCTGTACACAGCGGAAAGTACACTCCTGCGAGTAAAGCAATTAGAACCTAAAGAGGTTATCCCTGTATGCATTACCCGGGCACACACCGCCGAAGTGGCGATCCAATTACTTAGCCTGGCCCTCACCGGGTTAAACGGAATCTATAAAGGACATCTGCCCGAAGCCGTTATCGACCGTCTGCGCACCTTTCAAATACCACTCCTATTACCCACCGATATCATCGGACTGAAACGCCAGATAGCTGACTACCTTTACACCCAAAAACAATACCCTTTTTAGGAGGTCACCATGTCCCTGAGAAAATCCGTGATTATTGATGCTGTACGTTCACCCATCGGTGTAAAAAATGGCAATTTAGTGGGCATTCGCCCCGATGACTTAGCCGCTCAAGTAGTACAAGGCTTGCTGAAGAGAAACCAGTCCCTTCCCGTTGAAGATATCGAAGACGTGGTATTGGGATGTGCTTTCCCAGAGGGGCCCCAGGGTATGCTCATGGCTCGTTCTGTGGCCCTCTTGGCGGGGATACCGAAAGAAGCCGGCGGGAAAGTGGTCAACCGTTTTTGCGGGTCTTCTATGGACGCTGTTCACCAGCTCAGTACCGCCATTGCGTGTGGAGATATCCAGGTGGGCCTGGCCATTGGTGTGGAGGACATGTTCTCTGTTCCCATGGGAGGCTTCGCTCCTGATTTCCACCCCACATTAGCCGAACAAGAATTTTACATCGGCATGGGCGAAACAGCCGAAAACCTCGCCCGTGATGGAAACATCTCCCGGGAAGACCAGGAAAGTTTCTCCATTGCTTCGCACGAAAAAGCTCTAAAAGCCTGTGCCGAGGGCCGCTTTGATAACGAGTTGATTTCCATTGACAAATACGGGGAAATCACCATCGAGCGGGATGAAGGCCCGCGGGAACCGGATGTGGAAAAGATCCGCAGCCTAGCCCCAGCATTTCTAGAGAATGGCACCGTCACCGCCGCTACCAGTAGTCCCATCTCCATTGGAGCGGCTGCTTTACTCATCACTAGTGATGAATATGCCCAGGAACACAATTTAAAACCGCGGGCAGAGATTCTCAGCCGGGCCATTGCTGGTGTAGACTGGACCCGCATGGGCGCCGGGCCTCTTCCGGCCACCGAAAAAGCGCTACAAAAAGCAGGTTTGACCATGGCGGATATTGAAACTATCGAATTAAATGAAGCTTTTGCCGCTCAAGCCTTATACGTCATTCGAACCGGGGGCTGGGACATGGAAAAAATTAACCTGAATGGTGGAGCCATCGCCTTAGGACACCCGCTGGGGTGCTCCGGTGCACGAATTCTGGCGACGTTAATCAACGTCATGGAACAGCGAGATACGCACACTGGCCTGGCTACTATGTGCATCGGGACCGGTCAGGGAATCGCCACTGTCATCACCAGGTAAACGACAATTTTCAAATGATTAATCGAAGGAATAATCCCTTTTACCTTAAAACTTAATGGGAGTTGAACCATGTCAGAAGAAATAAAGAAGGTGGCCGTATTAGGGGCCGGAGTTATGGGGGCCCAATTAGCTGGCCATCTGGCTAATGCCGGTATTCCTTCCCTCCTTTTCGACATAAACCAGGATCTGGCAGAAAAGGGCCTGAAAACACTCACTACCCTTAAACCAGCACCTCTGTATAAACCCAAGAATACCCAATTTATCACACCCTGTAACTACGACGACCACCTGCCCACGATTCAAGAAGCCGATTGGATCATTGAGGCCGTGGCTGAGCGTCTGGATATCAAGCACAAAGTATATCAGAATATTCTCCCCCATTTAAAAGATGGGGCGATTTTAACCTCCAATACATCTGGCTTACCCCTGAGCGAGTTAGTGACCGTCCTTCCCGAAGACCAGCAGAGCCGGTTTATGATCACTCACTTTTTCAATCCACCTAGGTATATGCGTTTGGTGGAATTTATTCGAGGTCCTAGGACCACCGAAGTAGTTT
>CAZBEL010000067.1:0-7721 GCA_964490885.1 uncultured bacterium | reverse complement strand
AATTCCCCGACTGCTTAACAGTAAAAATTACAACGGGTCTATTCAGGAAAGCAGCACAATTACGGTGTGGGGTAAAGCAGAGCAGTGGTTAGAGTTCGACGGTTTTACCTGACCTTCCGAAGGCGCAACATGCCGAGACCCAATGCTAAGATCAATACACCGGCACCAATCAAAATGGCAAGTTGCAGGCGTTTGCGTGAATAGACTACAGATTCAGCCTCTAAAAGGAGATCGTCGTTGAGGTAATCTTCTAATCCAAATGACCATTTCAAGGTATCCCCTATGATGGTGTCGGCATTGGTGTAGGTAACAACACCGGGCATGAAGAGATGGAAGTTAAACTGGTCATCGCGTAGGGCCTGGGTGCGGCGGAGTTCTTGTTGGTACACTTCCGTGGCGGTACTTAGGCGTTCAGGGAAATGGAGCGGGAGTTGTTCATGGAATGGTTGCAGGATGCGTCTTAAGAAACCCTGTTTGTCCTTCAATTCCTCGAAGAGTTGTTTCTCCTCCAGACGGTAGAAAATCCCACGCAAATGATTCTCGATGCGGTCGTGCAATAAAGGTGGGAGGGCGTTGGTCGAGTCCTTCTGCAGGTCTTTTAGGGCCTGGGTAGTGATATAGTAAAAAGCTTCGGCGATCCATTCCGTAGAGTCATTGGGGCCAGAGGTGAGATTTACTGCCACGGCAGGATATTTTTTAAAGACACCCCGCCCTACGAATCGCTGGCGAAACTGGTAAGTGGTAGAAAACCAGCCCGAAGTACGGGTCACTTCTAAAGGGTGGCGCAGGGGTACCGGAGTGGTGTCAGCGGTAAAAATGGTGTGTCCCTGGCGGTAGCCGTCGGTTTGCATCACCCACACGGTTTGGTCATCGCGTTGTTCGCGGTGAACCACCGTAGACCATCCAGAACCGGCAGGATGGGGAAAGTCATCGTCAAAGACATCACTAGAGTCCCCGGCGCTGTAGATTTGTACGGTGTAGTGTCCATCGGGTAGGACGCGCACGGTAATGGTGGTCTCCACGCAACTCCAGGCGATGAAGCTTGTTGACAGCAGGATTGCAATGAGTTTACCAGGACTCATGGCTGTGGAGTGTGTGGTAAAGTCTGGGTAGGAAAAGGAGAGCGAGCGTCCCGGTGACCATGCCACTGACGGTATCGATAGGGTAGTGGAAAGAGCCAACTACGGTGGAGATGAGAACCAGTCCCAGGAATAAAAATAGGGGGAGTTTCCTAGTAGGGAAGAAGCGGGTACCATACCACACCACAATGAGCGCCGCTGATGAATGGAGACTGGGGAAAGCACCCCCACCATTGTCTAAGTTGCGGTAAATCCAGTTCATCACTGGGATGAAGACCACGCCCTGGGGTATGACTTCCGGTCGTAAAGGTACTGGCCCCGCGGCCGGAAAAAGGATCACTACCCAGTTTTGAAGGAGCATGGCTGTGATGAGGACAAACAAGTATTCGTAAACAAGGGGTACCTGGCGGCGATAGGCTAGCATGGCGAATAGGCCCAGACTGATGTAATATAGAAAATAGGCACCGTGAAATACTTCTAACCAGAACAGATTGAGACGAGTTGGAATTGTCTGGTACCAGTCTCCCAGGAAGAGTGCCCGGTTCCAACGTAGCACTACGGCATCCAGATCGTTAGGAATGACCGTGTGCCGCAACAGCCCTGTCTCAGGGTATAGCCAAATGAGGAGAAACACCGGGTAAAAGGTGTGGGTGAATCGTAACCAGGTAGAATTTCTTTTATGGGTCAAGCCTGCTAAGAGTAGGATTCCCACAGCGATCAGGAGATTAACCCCCACGTGCAGCCGCCACCCGTCATACCAACTCGTACTAGGTAAACGGTTCATGCTGATAATCGCATGGATGATAATGGTGCCTAGATAGAGAAGGATCACTTTATCAGTGAGGTTAAGGAAGCGCCGGTGTTTCTCTACTGCAAACATTTGTTCTAATAGCCGTTGGTGGGAACAATTTAGGGCTATTGGGGGGAATAAGCGTAGGGGCGAGTCAAAGCTCGCCCCTAATAATCAAAGCTATGGTTGGCCGCGGTGGCCTGGAATATTTTAAAAGGTCATGCGCAGGGAGTTTTGTAGGGTACGAATAATGAGGAGGGCATCAGCGCCGGAGACAGTCCCCGCAGGATTGAATTTCCCGGTCATGACATCGGCCTGCATGATCCCCCGCTCGGCACAGAGGGCCATGGCGTTGTAAGCGGGGTGGGTGCTGGGGACGTCACTAAAGCGGGAAGGCGTTTCACCGAAGTAGCGCGTTTCCAGGCCGGCGTCACCGGTGGCGATCACCAATAGCCGCTGCACGGCCAGGGCATATTCTGCGCGGGTCACCGTTTCTTCAGGATAAAAGGGCTGGCCGGCGCCGCCTTCGAGGATGCCGTACTTGGTGATTTCTTTAATCCAGGTTTCGGCCCAGTGTCCCTTGGCATCGGGAGGCGTTTCGTTTGCGGCAGTGGCAGCCATCTGGCTGGGGGTTTGAAACCCGGTGGGTTCCTGGGGAAGGCGGTTAATAAGTTCGCTGATTTTTAGTTCTTCGGCGAAGAGGACAGCCAGGTCCGCCCGGGTGATTTTCTCGTGCAGGGCGACCTTTTTCCCTTCGGGAGTTCCCGGCATGGCACGGACGATTTTCTGTGCTCGTTGCCATTGTTGGTCGGCCTTGCCGGCCAGGGCCCCTTTCTGATCAATGACCTTCTTGAAGTAATCCCCGGCCTGGTCGAAATCGTAGTGATAAAGGTAAGCCACACCGGTGTAATAGAGGGCTCCTTCGTGTTTCTTTTTTTGTTTCAGAGCCTTGGTTAAGAGATGTTCCGCCCGTTTGAACCATTTTTTCTCGGTTTCCCGCAGGGTGATCCAGGTGCGAGCACAAAGTACCAGCACATCGGGATCTTTACCGCCCCGTCCTAGGGCTTTTTCTATGTTGGACTTGGCTTCTCTGGCATCGCCTAAATAGGCATTGGCCAGGGCCAGACCACCGTAGCCCGGGGCGAATTTACGGTCCAGGTCTACCGCTCGCTGAAAGGACTGCCGGGCACTTTGATAGTCACCACTGTCGATGGCCCGCAGTCCTGCCCGCTGATGATAAGCCGGCGTGTCGATGTCGCTTTGCGGTTTCTGACTGCATCCGTTTATCAACAGGATAGAAACTATTGCTAGGAAGAAAAGGTTAATTTGTTTCATGGCACCACCCATTTTCGTTAATCTATTAGGGTAATATTAGGGTAAAAATGGTGAAAATGAAAGCGCTGGAGTCACCCTTTTGATCCAGGTCACAGTTCAGCCTTTCTCATTGCATAAAGGATCATGATTGAATAATTTACCTTACTAATTCACTGGAAGGGATTGTCGAGGGCGTATGTTAAAGCACATTACGAAACTGCTGATTTATTTTACTCTTAGCCTACCACTGATCTGGGCCCAGGTGCAAACGGTTCAAGGGACGGGGTTAGGACTGACCAAGGATGCGGCTATTGAGCAGGCCAAGCGGGATGCAGTGGAGACCGGGTTGGGAGCCTACATCACTTCGGAAACAGAAGTGACGGCCACGTCGCTGAGGGACAATATTTTTTCCAAAGCCCAGGGATTTGTTAAAACGTACAAGATCGTAAACGAGAAACAGGCACCAGATGGGAACTGGGAAATCACCATTGAGGCACAGGTGACGCAGATTCTGGACCAAGTGATGCGGGATGAGGCAGCCTTGCAAACCTTGTTGAACAGCATGAACCGCCCGCGCATTGTGTTCATGATCCGGGAGGAAAACCTCATCGACAATACGCCCACCGACTTTGCCGAGACCAAGTTACTGAGCATGTTTTACGAGAAAGGTTTTGACGTTGTAGATCGCCAGTTGGTGTCGGCATTGAAGGGACAACCGGAATATGAGCAGGCCCTGGAAGGCAACGTGGCCGCGGCGGCCCGCATCGCCAGCCAGTTAGGGGCTGAGATCATCGTGATTGGTACTGCAAAGATTTCCTCAGGGGGTAAATTTTACAATATGTATTCTGGTCAGGCGGACATTAACGGGAAGATCGTCCGCGCCGACACGGGGGAAATCTTAGCCGTGGTACCCCAGGCCCGTGGTAAAAAGCCTCATATCTCGGCTTCCACGGCTGGTATCAACGCCGTGAACGAGGCCGCCGAGAAGTTAGGCCAGGAGATCATCCGCCAGCTAATCGAGAAATGGAGTACCCAGCAGGCCAACTTCATCAAGGTGTACATTGTGTTGAAGAACGCTGACTTTGGCTCGTACATGATGTTCGAGAGTTTCCTCAAGGCTCAAACTGTCTCTGGGATTCGCAATGCGTACGCCAAGAGTCTGAATGAAGGTGTGGCCGAGTATGAGGTAGAGTTCGAAGGAAAAGCACAAGATTTGGCCATGGGACTTACCCGTACGGCCCCAGAAGGTTTTAATATTCGCGTGACCGGTCTCTCGGGCAACCGGATTACGGTGGAAATCATTCCTTAAAAGGAGGCAACCTATGAGAACAATTCTCAGTGTATTGTTGGGTCTGGGTTTTCTATTAGCCCAGCAGGAATTTGTGGGTGAAACCCTGGACCGGGGGAGTATCAATTATGCCGACCGCACTATCCGGGCCACCGGGATCGGTTTCATACCCGAGAACGTCATTAATGCCGGTCAGGCTCGGCGAGCCGCCTTGCGCATTGCCAAACAGGACGCCCTGCGACAGCTTATCGAGATTGTGAACGGGGTAGTGGTTACCAGTGAGACCACCATGAGCAACGCCATGTTCGATGATGTGATCAAGAGCAAGGTTCAAGGGGTTATCCGGGGAGCTTACCAGGTGGGTGAACCGAAGTATTTAAGCGACACCTCGGTGGAGGTGACCTACGAAGTGAAGATGAGCGGTATCTCCGAGATCGTGATTCCAGCAGAGGGTTTTGCTGCACCGACAGCACCCACACCCGCTCCGACTACGGAGGCGGCCCCCACCACCTCCTCAGTGACCGGACTGATTATTGACGCCCGTGGGCTAGGGGTTCGTCCCGCCATGTCTCCCCGTCTGTTAGATCAGAATGGCGGTGTGGTTTACGGACCAACCAACTATACCCGCCAATATGCCATTACCAACGGGGTTGCGGGTTATTCCAAGAGCCTGGAGACGGCCCAGAATGATCCCCGGGTGAAAGGCAATCCGCTCATCATCAAAGGGGTAGCCGCCAGTGGGACGAACAAAGTAGACATTGTCGTGGGCAACGCCGATGTGATGAAAATTCAATCGGCCAATTCGACCTACGGCATTCTTCGGGACTGCCGGGTCATGATTGTTTTGGACTGACCAAAAGATTCTACGCACTAAGAAAAGGATGAATACAGGAATGAAGGAAGCCAAATTGGTGAGGGGAAAAAGAAGGAGTTTTCAGTTTATTTTATCGTTGGTGATACTAGGTTTGCTGGTAGGGTCACTCCCAGCGCAGGAAGAAGGTGAGGTGGTTGTAGTTCCTGATACGGGCACGACCGAAGGTCCTGTTTTGAAACCGGGCGATATTGCTCCCACTTGGGCCCTCATGTATGCCCCGGCCAAGTTCGAGTTTTTGAAAACCTGGACAGCCAAGCGGGGCGAACGCTTGCGTCTGTTTCGGTCCCAACCAGAACGCCACGTAGTGGTCATGAGCTTTTTTGCTACCTGGTGCAAACCGTGTATGAAAGAACTGCCCCATCTCCAGAACCTGTACGAGAAATACCAGGGACAGAAGGTGAAATTCTTCCTAATCGACATCACCGAAGCCACGCGCAGGACACCGGGGTATGAGGATGCACCCAAAGCAGGGCCGTTCCTAGCCAAAAAGGGAATCACCATTCCTATTTTGTATGACAACCGGGGGGTTGTGAAGGAGAACTACGGAGCGAAGACCCTGCCCCGCCTGTTTATCATCGATAAGTACCGCACCATTCGCATGACCCGTCAGGGTTTCCATGAAGGGGAAGATTTCGAAGGGGAGATCGCAGCGATGATTGATCAATTATTGGCCGAAGAGTGAGTGTGTGCCAGCGCACAGCATACTTGCCAGGAAAACATTAAACTATCGGTGGAGGTTTAAATCAATATGAGTACCATTGTTCGGAAAGTTGTGGGGAGCGGGATGTTTCTACTCCTCTTGGCATTTGTGAGTGTTCCCGTAGCCCAGACGAATACAACACTCAATGAAGAAACAGCTGCTATGTTAGCAGAAGGGAAACCAACGGTGGCCGTGTTGGACTTTGAAGGTCGGGGTATCTCCCAATTAGAGGCGGCGACACTTACCGACCGGCTTTTGTCGGAACTGGCCAATACCAATGCCGTAATTTTGGTGGAGCGGAACCAGATGCAGGAGATCTTGGAGGAGCAGGGTTTCCAGCAATCAGGGTGTACGACGGCTGAGTGTGCTGCCGAAGTGGGAGCCCTTTTAGGGGTACAATTTATGGTATCCGGTGCCATTGGTAAGATTGGTAACAGCTACACCATTGACGCCAAGATGTTTTCGGTGGAAACGGGCGCCACGGAAAAGACGGTGAGCAAAACCTACAAGGGGGAGGTGGATGGCTTGATTACCGAGATTGAGATTACTGCCTGGGATTTGGTGGGCTTGCAGCCGCCAGAAGAATTATTAGCGCGTCAGAAAGCTGGGATGCCGATGACACCCGTCGTGGCGGAAAAGAAGAAGGGCGGACGTTGGCTGCTGTGGACCGTCTTGGGTCTGGCCGCTGCCGGAGGTGGGGCGTATGTTCTTTTAGGACCTCAGGCCCCGGCCGCGCTTCCCGAACCACCTACCCTACCGGAGTAGAGTTGGATATTTGTGAAACGCTTTGCATGATCCTAGTTCCCCTGTCTGAGTGCTAAGGCTAGGAAGACCATCTCGAAATGAATTTCCAAAGAGCATTAATGGTTATAACCCAGCCTTTTAGGGCGGGGCATCCAAATAAGAGAATTTTATTGGGCGTCTATGTCCTTATATGAAAAAACAATTAAACCGGAGAGGTAAACATGAATAAGAATGTTCATGGTCTTAATACATATCTAACCGCCCCGAAGGACAGACATTTTATAGGGTACTTGAAAGCTTTACTCGTACTTTTATTTGTCCTACCATTATCTGCCCAGAACGTTTTTGTCTGGGACGGCGAGGCCGCTAACCTAAGCGGCAGTGCCTGGAACACATTTTTACAATCCAAAGGTTACACCGTCACCTACCCCGCTGTTAATGATACATTGCCTTCGAATTATTCTAATTATGATGCAATCTTCCTATGTTTTGGTGTTTATACGGGGAATCATCAAATAACCGTGGCAGAAGCCACCGACATTCTAAATTACGCCAATGCCGGTGGAAAAGTTTATATTGAAGGGGGCGATATCTTCGGCTACGATCCCGGGAAAACCCAGGTTCAGCAATTATGCGGATTGAGTGGAGCCACCGATGGTTCTGCGATAACCGTAAACGCCAGTACACCCATTGCAGGACAGACCGGGACACTTACACAAGGCATGAATTTTATCGGGTACACTGGACAAAATAGCTGGATTGATGTTTTAACACCTTCCACATCTGAAACTATTTTCGAAAATCCAACGGGTACGGTGCGCGCTGTACAATATGATAATGGCACTTATCGTGCAGTGGGCATGTCCTTTGACCTAGGTGGCCTTACCGATGGCACTAGCCCTAGTACAAAAGACTCCCTAATGGGAGCTATT
>CAZBEL010000066.1:0-7740 GCA_964490885.1 uncultured bacterium | reverse complement strand
GCAGTAATAAATCTGTACCATCCGTAAAGCTGGATGAGTTCGTTGTAAATCATATAAAAGATTTAGCCACAAACCCTGAGTTTTTAAGCAGATTTATTGAAGCATTTGCAAAGCAAAAACACACAGAAATCGAAAATATCAACAGTGAACTCAAAGCTCTGACGGTAAAACTGGCATCTTATCAGATAGAAAGAGATCGAATGGCTTTGGAAAATAAACTGACCGATATAGAAGCGCTGGATAGAACCAATGAGCAATTAGAGAAAGTGCTTGAAAGAATCCAATACCTTGAGAAAAAGAAAAATATTTTAACAAACAGTGAATTAAATGCCGGTAACATTACAGTCACCTTGAACCAGTTCTTTCCTGTATGGGATACATTGACTATCAAGGAGCAAAACATAATAATGGATAAACTATTCGAGCAGATTTTCTGGGACGGTAAATTAAAAAAAGTGGATTTTCATTACAGTCCTCTTGGATTAAAACTATTACAAAATCAAACAGTAGATGAGTATGATCATATCGAAGACAGTTGATTTTTCGTTTGGATTACCCAAGCCTAAACAAATTCCCGGGAAGATACCGACTGTATCCCGGATGATGGCTTTGGCACTCTATTACGATAGACTGATTAGGGAGGGTACGATTGAATCTGTATCTGATATTGGGAGGCTTGAAGGCGTGTCCCAGCAACGTGTCAGCCAGGTGATGAGCCTATTGTGGTTGAGTCCCCGATTGCAGGAAAGAATATTAACTCATCCCCGGCAGTTTACTCCGGCTAAGTTTATTACAGCTGAAAAAGCCATTCAAATTGCGAAAGAAATTGACTTTGAAAAACAGGAAAGATTATTTAAAGAACAGTGTAATTTGGATAGACAATAAGGATATTAATCTTTTTCATTGTGCTACTTTCTTTTAATATATTTTTTTTAATAGTCTAAATCATCACTCCAACTTTCTAAAAATAACATCTACCTTTTCTATTTGTCAGATATTGGTGAGTAAGGTTGACCCATTAACCCAGATTATGCATTAGACTCATCAGCACATTAAAGTATCACTTGATTATAATGGCAGTTTCTCGACGAGAATTTTCTATTGCTATGCATTAGAACAAAAAAATGAGTATTGTGATGTTGCATTTATTTCTTACAGCAATTTTAGTATAGGAATCAAATCCTAATGCATAGTTTGGGATTAATGATCATATTTCAAGTGCTTGTTTTTTATGTTTCGTATTTACATACTGTTATTTTACCATTATGAATTGATTAATTTCACGCTTCTTTTAAAAAGAATGAGGCATGTGTCAACTGGATTTATCGGTTTCACTTATTTCGGGGAGTATTATGGATAACAAAAAAACTAAAATTGAAAGAACCACGTTATACGAACAGGTCTGGTCTCAGCCAGTAACCAAAGTGGCTGAACAATACGGAATTTCAGATGTAGGCCTTGCAAAAATATGTAAAAAACTACGTATTCCTTTACCTGGCCGAGGATATTGGCAAAAGAAAAAGTTTGGTAAAAACCCACAAAAAGTTCCACTACCCACACTCAAGGAAGGTGAACGAGATCATTTTAACATACAAAATGCAGGGAATAAAGATAGTGATTTCCCCAGTAGTGAGGCAAAAAGAAAACTGGCATTTGAAGAAGAGGAAGAAAATAAAGTTGTAGTTAAATCCACCCTGCGAACCCCGCATCAATTAATAATTCAATCAAGAAAGGCTCTAAACACCAAGTATACTAACCAATATAATCGCTACGAAGGTGGTAAATATTGCCTTGATATAAACGTTAGTAAGAACTCCATACCCCGTGCATTACGCATTATGAATGCTTTATTAAAAGCATTAGACTCAAGAGGATATACTGTCGGGATTAACGATGATTACAAAGATTCGACGTATACAACAATTCTTGGTGAAACAATATCGTTTGGGATAATAGAAACGTCTTCTAGAATTCTAAAACCAATAAGTGACAGGAAAAGAAAGCATTACCTTTTTTATAACCCTTGGGATTATGTTCCATCTGGTAAACTTACTCTAAGAATAAAAGAGTACTATGGTAAACAAAAAAATATTAGTGACGGAGAAGTACAAAAATTAGAAAATTGTATGAACAGATTTATAATGATGCTTATCAGGGCTGCCGAAGCTAAAAAGGTAGCTAGAGAGGAAAGAGAAAAATGGGAGAGAGAATGGAGAGAAAAGCAGCAAAAACTTGAAAAAGAACGACTATTAAAAGAAGAAGAGGAAAGAAAAGTAAAAAAGTTGTTTGATGATGCTATTTTATGGAATAATTGCAATCTTGTCCGGAAATACATTAGGGCAATTCAGGAGGAGGCAATAAAGAAATTCGGAAAAATTGAACAAGGTAGCGAACTGGACTCCTGGATTATTTGGGCAAATCAACAAATTGCCCGATTTGACACTGTAGTAAATACTGTGAGAGAAACCAAGGTAAGGAAATAATCGCCAGTTATATGAGTACTGTTAAGCACCATTCTTACACTTGTAAGTAAATTAAATAAGGTGAACATAGATTAATCAAACTGTACTATTAGCTCCGTAATCACTTTACGATAGACCAAAATTGCCATTCTTCTATCCTCTAAGCATAAGTTCACAACTCCATCATATTCGACCGAGCTTGAAAGATTCGAACCATTCTATAATTCTATTTTGCCTAATTTTTCTATTTAGGACATTACCAAAGGTTAAGTGCAAATATTCCGTTTTTTAGACCTTACAAGTAAAAATCATTCTCAGAAAGAGAGAAACAGAGAATTATAAGGGATATTTTCGTTTTTTCGGAATGAATTGTAGGCGAATAAGACAGAAATAACAAAAGATGTGTGGTGGATGTTTACGAAAATGTATCGCTGTAACTACCTGATATATAGAGAGATATAAAGAAAGCCGCTGGATACAAGCGGCTTTATGAATTTCAGGTATTTCGAACCTGTCTTGGTGGGCGCTACTGGACTTGAACCAGCGGCCTCCGCCTTGTAAGGGCGGCGCTCTGACCAACTGAGCTAAGCGCCCAAAACAGACCGAAAATTACTTCTTTTTACCTGATTTTCGAGAGGCTTTCTCTCGCTTCACTTTCTTTAACCTAGGAAGAGCGACATCGATCACGTCCATCATCTCCTTGGCAAAATGAAACTTGAGATCCTTTTTAATATGCTCTGGGATCTCCTCCAAGTCCTTCCGGTTATGATCAGGGAGAATGATCGTCTTAATCCCGGAACGATGAGCGGCAGTGACCTTTTCTTTTACACCGCCAATGGGCAAAACGTTGCCGCGAAGGGTGATCTCTCCCGTCATGGCCACGTGGTCCCGGACGGAAACACCTGTTAGGAGCGACACAATGGCCGTAAACATGCTCACCCCCGCTGAAGGCCCATCCTTGGGAATAGCACCTGCCGGTACATGGACGTGAATATCGGTCTTTTCGTGAAAATCCGCCGGGATACCCAAAATATCGGTATGGGCGCGCACATAGGAGAGGGCTGCCGTAGCCGACTCCTTCATCACATCCCCTAGTTGACCTGTGAGGGTCAAGATTCCCTTTCCCTTCATCTTCGAAGCTTCCACGAAAAGAATATCACCACCAGCGGCGGTCCAGGCCAATCCCGTCACCACACCCGGTTTCGTGGTCCGCTCGGCAATTTCCGAATAGTAGCGCGGCGCGCCCAGGTAGTCACGTACCTTCTTCTTAGTGATGCGTATTTTCTTCACCTTTTTCTCCACCTTTTCCCGGGCTACCTTACGCAGTACATTGGCAATCTCCCGTTCCAAATTACGTACCCCGGCTTCCCGGGTGTACGAACGGATCAACTCCCGAATCCCAGCTTCGCCTAAAACCACATCATCCATGGATAGACCATTCTCTTCTACTTGCTTTGGTATAAGGTGACGTTGGGCGATCTTGATCTTTTCATCCTCGATATATCCCGAGAATTCCAGGATCTCCATGCGGTCTTTCAATGCTGGCGGAATGGGATCCTGATAATTTGCTGTGGCAATGAACATGACCTTGCTCAGGTCAAAATTCACCTCCAAGTAGTGGTCGCTGAAGCTATAATTCTGCTCCGGGTCCAGGACCTCCAACAGGGCCGAAGAAGGATCCCCCCGGAAATCCATACCTAATTTGTCAATTTCGTCCAGCATGAACACAGGGTTGTTGGTTCCCGCTTTCTTCAGGTATTGGATAATACGACCGGGTAGCGCCCCGATGTAGGTGCGGCGATGGCCCCGGATCTCGGCCTCATCACGAACGCCGCCTAAAGAAATGCGCACGAACTCCCGTCCCATGGCGCGGGCAATGGAACGACCTAACGAGGTCTTTCCTACTCCGGGAGGGCCAGCAAAACAAAGGATCGGTCCCCGAACGACTCCTTCGGGATCCTTTTGCTGTTTCAACGCCCGGACGGCCAGGTACTCTAAAATGCGCTCCTTCACCTTCTCCAAACCGTAGTGATCCTCGTCTAAAATGCGTTTGGCCTCCTTCACGTCCACGCGATCTTCCGTGCTTTTGGACCAGGGCAGGTCAGCCAACCATTCGATATACGTCCGGGAAACAGTGTACTCCGGCGACTGAGTGGGAATCTTGGACAGGCGATCCAGCTCCTTCATGGCCACCTTTTCTGCTTCCTCGGTCATTTTGGCGGCTTTGATCCGCTCTTCCAGCTCCTTCAACTCCACCATGGACTCGTCTTCCCCCAACTCACGCTTGATGGCCTTCATCTGTTCCCGGAGATAATACTCCCGCTGAGACTTGGCGATCTCATCATGCACTTCGCTCTGGATTTCCTCCCCCAACCGAATCCGTTGTATTTCTCGTGTGAGGATGGTAATAGCCTTTTCCACCCGTTTTTTAACATCCAGTTCCTCTAAAATCTCCTGCTTCTCCGCATTCGAGATGGTAAGCAAGGATATGGCCCGGTCGGCTAAACGCGACCGGTTCTGGATGTTAGCCAACATTCCTGAATGCTCCTCAGTGAGATTGGGCGCTACTTGGATCAATTCCGAGAAAGTGTTCCGTAAATTCTTTACTAAGGCATCTAATTCAATATCGTCCCCGCTCTCGTGTTCGGTAACTTTTTCCACAATGGCTTTGTGGTACGGTTCGCTAGTGACAAATTTTAACACCTTTACTCGGGCAATCCCCTGTACAATGGCGGACTTACTATTGTCGGGCATGTCAAAAACTTTCAGTACTACTGCCAGGGTCCCGTAGGAGTAAAGATCCGTCGGTTCGGGGTCTTCGATGGACCCATCTTCCTGGGCGATGACGACAATGTGTTTATTATCCGGGGCTAAATCCGCAATAAGCCGGAGCGACTTCTCCCGCCCGATATAGATGGGAATTACCTGTTGAGGGAAAAGTACCGTATTCCGCAAGGGCATTACGGGGTATTCTTTAGTTGTTGGGTTTGATTCCATGATCTATTCCAATTCTATTATGACGTTTAATTGTACTTCACACCGAGGTACCCGTTCCAAGTTCAAATAACATGCCAGGGATGGTTCTATGCGAATCTGGCAGTATCCCCCAGGTGAGCATCGATGTCAGGAAAAAGGAAGCTCCTCACGCTGCCTTTATGGAGTGTACCAGGGCTTCGAAGCGGTCTTTCCAAAACTGCACGGTATGAACCGGGCCCACGATCTTGAAGTAGTAGGGCCCTTCAGCCGTCTCCACAATGGCGGCCAGAAGCGCAAAATCAGGTTTGTCCTCTCCTACCGTCATCATGGCGGAACCGATGAGGGTCCCTTCCAAATATACTGTAGTAACCGGCAGATCGTTAACTTTTAAGACTTCCACCTGAGCCCGTTCGGCAGAGTTGCTTCCATCCGGCTGAGAAAATTGCCCGTACCAACGTTCCAGGTTCTGCTCTACGCTCCCACCAATTTGGTTGAATACGGCTAATTCAGCATCCTCCTTATCACCCATCACGTGTTCCAGGCGGTATTGGGCTACCCGCAAGCTGGAACGGGGCTGTTCAGCAATCCACCCTTCGGGGATCTCCAAAGTCAGAATACCAATCTGAACGCGATTGGTACCTGGAGCCAGTGGTTTAGGAACGCTCTGGGTCGTTGTGGGACTTGAGGGAGAAGGGTCCGCTTGGGGAGCCGTTAAGTCGGGATGTTGTGGCGCAACCGGTTGTGCTTGGTGGGTCAAGTACACTAAGATCACGGCAGCCAAAAAAATGACGCCAATAATAACGGTTCGATATTGATTCATTTCGTCTTCCTTAAGTGTTGAATTTGCTCACCCGCATGATAGGAACTGCGTACCAAAGGACCCGATTCTACTACTTCAAATCCCAGCTTCAAACCTATTTCGCGGTAATGTTGGAATTCTTCCGGTGGTACATAACGTTGCACGGGCAATAAATGCTTGGTGGGTTGAAGGTACTGCCCGATAGTGAATATCTTTACACCCACTTCCCGGGCAGCTTGCATAATAGCGACGACTTCCTCCTCTTGTTCTCCCAATCCCAGCATGATGCCGGTCTTGGTGATTAGTCCCCAGGCAGCCGCTTCTTCCAAAACTCGTAGGCTCCGCTGCCAGCTGGACTGAGGACGCACCCGGCGACTGATACGCTCCACGCACTCTAAATTATGAGCGAATACCTCCGGTTGCGCCGAAAATACCGTCTCCAGTGCAGGACGATAACCCTTAAAATCCGGGGTTAGCACTTCCACCGTACAGTTTGGCACGCCTTCGTGGAGCGTTCGAATGGTTTTTGCCCAGTGGGCAGCGCCGTAATCCTCCTTGAGATCATCCCGATCTACAGAAGTCAACACCACGTGGCGTAATTTTAATTCCCTCACTACGGTCAACACGCGTTGTGGCTCTTGTGGATCAACCTTGCCCGGACGTCCAGTTTTTACAGAACAAAAACTACAAGCCCGCGTACACACCGACCCCAAAATCATTAATGTGGCCGTGCGCTGCTCCCAGCATTCGTAAATGTTAGGACAACGAGCTTCGCCACAGACAGTATGCAGCCGATGGGTGCGAATGAGGCGATCCACTTCTCGAAACCCAGAACCACGGGTTAGGCGGATTTTGGGCTTGGCACCTAATGGGGTGGCTATGGATACTGGCATGCTACCATCTTAAGAGAATTGAAAACTCATTAGCCACCATTAGAACAGGTGCTCTAAATCCAGGGTCTCCAGATGTTCCCGTACCGAATCCAAGAAGCGGCTCCCTCCGGCACCATCAATGAGTCGATGATCAAAACCTAACGAGAGAAACATCATGCTCTTGATCCCCACCGCATCCCCTGACTCGGTCTCCAAAACCACCGGGCGTTTCTTTACCGTGCCCACCCCTAAAATCCCAACATTGGGTTGATTGATGATGGGTGTGCCGATGGTAACGTTAAAAACACCAAAATTCGTGATGGAAAAAGTCGAACCTTGCAACTCATCCGGTGAAATTTGTTTGTTCCGCGTCCGTACCGCTAAATCGTGGACTTTGCGGCAAAGACCCAGAAAGTTCAACTCTTCGCAGCAGGGAATCACCGGAACCATTAAACCCTTCTCCAAAGCCACCGCCAACCCTATATTGATATGTTTGTGGTAGAGAATGGTGGTCCCCTCCAGGGAAGCATTCATTTCCGGAAAGGCATTTAAGGCCTTCACGGTGGCCTGGATAATAAAGGGAGTGTAGGTCAGATTAAAACCTTCTCGTTCCTTGAAATGGGGCCCTTCA
>CAZBEL010000065.1:0-7770 GCA_964490885.1 uncultured bacterium | reverse complement strand
TTCCATGGAAACGGCTTGTAGTTCGATCCCGTTCTTGTCTCATGAAGGAGCCGCAGCCGTAGAGGTGATGGATTATGCTTCCCTCACCACCGCCAAGTATCTTCCCCAACCCTTGTATAACGTGGGTGAACTTCGCTCGGAACAAGCCGCCTTGTTAGTGGAATACCAGGAAGAAGAGCCAGGCAAGCTACAAGGAAAAGTAGAGAACACTGAAAAACACTTAAAAGAATGGGAAGGGAGTTTGGTGAATCCCTTTCAAACCGAGCCTGAAGGGCGCAATCTTCTCTGGCAATTACGGAAAGGACTTTATCCCACGGTGGGTTCTCTTCGGCGGAGGGGGACCAGCGTCGTTACGGAAGACATTTGTTATGATGTGGAAAACCTCCCCGAAGTGGTGAGTGAATTGCACCGTTTATTTAAGAAATGGTTGTTCCCGGACGCTGTGATTTTTGGTCATGCCAAAGATGGGAATCTTCATTTCGTTACTTCAATTGACCTTGAATCTCAGGAGGGCCTTAAGCGCTACGACGGATTGATGCAGGAATTGGTGGATTTAACGGTGACCAAATACGATGGCTCCTTGAAAGCCGAACATGGTACAGGACGTAATATGGCCCCCTTTGTAGAAAAGGAATGGGGACCCGAATTATATCAAATCATGCGCCGGGTTAAAAGTTTAAGCGACCCGGAGAATATCCTTAATCCAGGTGTTTTAATTACTACCGACAATAAGGTGCACCTAAAAAATCTAAAACCTATTCCCTTGGTGGATCAGAGTATCGATTTATGTGTGGAGTGTGGCTTTTGTGAAGATACTTGTCCTTCTCGTGAATTGACCCTTACCCCTCGCCAGCGGATCGCCGTGGCCCGGGAGATCGCGTTGACCAAGAAACAAAATCAGACCCCAAACCGCACTTTAGAGCAAACCTTTCGTTACATGGTAGAAAATACCTGTGCCACGGACGGACTATGTGCCCTTGCCTGTCCGGTGAACATCAACACCGGTACATATGTTAGAACCCTTCGCTCAACATATCATTCTTTTTTCGGTCTGGCTATAGCCCAATGGACTGTGGATCATTTTTCTGCGACACAACAACTAGTACGAGCTGCAATTACTATTCTAAAGCTAAAATGTAAACTCGTTGGTACTAAGACTTTAACCAGTTTTAGTAAAAGTCTCAGTCAATTGATGGGCAATAGATTGCCCCAATGGAATCCAGAATTGCCCAATGCCAGTCCCCGAATACGACATTACTCTTTCGGAAAAGGGCGTACGGTTGTGTATTACCCTTCTTGCATTAACCGTGTGTTCAGTGCTACATCAGGTAGGGTTTCTTTAATGAATATAATGGCTGAGATTGCTGACGAGAGTGGCATCAGACTTATTATACCCAAAGATATAGACAACTCATGCTGTGGAACACCATACCAGTCAAAAGGGTACGAAGTAGCATATAAAAGAATGCTTGAGAAGACTATTAATCTCTTGTATGAAGTTAGTAATAATGGGGAGTATCCCATCGTCGTCGACACGTCTCCCTGTACTTATCAATTATTGCATTGTGCCGAATCTTTAACACCTCTTATACATGAGAAATGGTCCCGGCTAACCTTCCAGGATATAACGCCCTTTTTGTGGGAGATTGTGAAGGACAGTAGAAAAGAACCTCTGCCTCGATCGGTGTTGTTGCACGTTACCTGTTCCACTCGCAAATTAGGACAGGGAGCATTGATGCATCAGGTCGCGGAAGTCTGTGCTAAGGATGTGATTTTACCAACTGTGGAGGATTGCTGTGCCTTTGCCGGTGATAGGGGATTGTTATTCCCGGAGCTAACGACCAGTGCAACCAAACGATTAGCGGGTGAATTGAAGGAACACGAGTCAACCATAATCGGTTACTCCACGAGTCGAATGTGTGAAGTAGGCCTTCAATCTGCTACCTACCTGACGTACGTTTCTTTAGCCTATTTAGTGCGGGATTATCTTTATTCTTAAATGGAGGATTTTCCTCTGCAACTTGAACCGTTGAACTAAAGTCAAACTTGCCTAAATTTCGACCAGCTTACACATCCCATAATAACCTTATTCAACTAAGAGAGAATCCCATGAAAAAACATTTTATTTTGAAGCTCCTTTTTATTTCGCTCCTTATGGCGCAAACGCTCTGGGCTGAACCCATTGCCCGGATTATGAAGTCCAACGGCAATGTTTTTCTAAAGACTCTTGGTTCTACCACTTTCAACCAGCCGGCCCGACCGGGATTGGCCATCAATAATGGCGATGCCATTAAGGTGGGGGAAGTGGGTTTTGCCGTAGTGATTTATATCGATGACCGTTCCATTATTAAAGTTCGCGAGAATACGCAGTTTCAATTCGTGGATTCTCCCAGCACACGAACCATTAACATCGATCAGGGAACGATCCTCAATAACGTGAAGAAGGAGGGACGTACGAAAACCTTTCGTGTGGAAACACCCGTCTCCGTAGCATCTGTGAAGGGGACGGAATTCGCGGTAATTACGGACCCTGCCGGGGTTGACCAATTCTTTGGGGCCGAAGGTCAGTTCGACGTGTTTAACATGGTCAGTGGTCAGACGGTTACCGTAGGCCCCGGGCAAAAGGCTGTCTCCAACGCCATGGGAAATTTAATGCAGATGCCTTACGATCCCAGTGAATATCCGCAGGATCCAGCCCCAGATGTTACCGAACCTCCTGAGGAAGAGCCTACTGAAGAAGAAGCTCCCGAAGAGGCTCCCGAGGAAGCACCGGAAGAAGCTCCCACACCTGAAGAGGCTCCATCGGTAACGCCTGAAGCACCGGCACCACCACCGGAAGCCCCAACACCCGAAGGAGAACCGGAAGCTCCTACACCTGAAGCGGGTGCTCCTTTTGGAATGGGGCTTGGAGTTGGCTCAGTGACAATTGATGGTAAGCTGTACAATCAATTAGCCCTGCGACCAGAACTCACCTTCGGGAAATTAGGCATCGGTTTGGATATCGTGTTGTACATCGATAATGAAGGCAATTTCCGCAAAGACGAATGGGACGAGCTCAGTGATATTGCCGATAAATTCCTATACATCCGTTGGGGGCAGAAATCCGATCCTTTCTGGTTTAAGTTAGGAGCTTTACCTAGCGTTACCATGGGTTACGGTGGTTTGATGATGGGGTATTCTAACATGATGGAATTCCCCACCGTTCGTCCCATCGGTCTTAACGCTGGTGTGCGTTTCGGGAAATTGGGTACTGAACTCTTCTTCGCCAACCTGAAGGATTTTGCAAGAGGAGGTACGTTGTTCGGTGTTAGGCCCACATACAGAATCTCCAAGGCTTTTCCCCTCACAATCGGCGCTAACTTCATCATTGATGTGAACCAGTTTGGTGGTCTGAAAGATAACGATGGCGATAATATCCCGAATATCTTCGACGACTTCCCAGATAATAAACATCTCTGGAATGACACGGATGGAGATGGCATTCCTGATTGGCATCCTGGCATCGATTCCAGTCTCGTTGATATTGACGCTGATGGAGACAACATCTATGATCCCATTGATCCATCTGTCGACGTGAAGGCTGATCCTTTTAGCACAAAGGATAACAAAGCTCGTGCTATTGGTTTTGCGGTGGATGTTGGGTATCCAGTGTTTAGTAATAAGATCGTGAACCTCATGGTTTACAGTGAGTTGAACATGCTCACTTTCCCCGGAAGTGGATCGCCAAACACAGCCTTCTACCGGCCAGACCGTTCCGGCACGGGGATTACCATTCCCGGGATTCGCGCTCAAATATTCAAGATCGTCAACCTCAATTTTGAGTACCGAATCAAGCGGGATTACTTCGTTCCTCAATTCTTCGATCAGTCTTATGATGTGAGCCGCGTTGTACCAGTTTATACCAATGATGGTACAATAATACTCACCAAAGATCGCCTGTTGTTCGACCAGGAGAATTCAAACGTGGCTCAGAATGGTTATTTCGGCTCCGCTGGGGTAGACCTCTTAGGGTTAGCACAGTTGCAAGCATCCTATGCGAACATGGTTGCCGATACGATCAAATTCCGCAGTTTCACCGCTTCGGTGAGCTTGAATGCGGATAAAATTCCCAAACTCAGTGAAGCCAGTGCCTACTACCAGCGCAACAATGACGAAAATCCTTTTGACTTCGGCAATCCTTCGGTGAACACGATTTTAGGATATCGCATGGGTTACGAAGTGAGCAAAGGGGTGAGTTTGATCTGGGATTTCCGCCAGTTCTATCGTGACGATGGAACAGGGAAACTGGTTCCTGTTAAACAAACCAATATCGAGACGGCTTTTAACTTCTAAACTAGTAACGAAAGCCGATTAATCGGAAGGTAGCCTCCCCTCAAAGCCATAGGGAGGGGAGGTTATCTATAACATAACGACGTGTTAAAGATGGACGATTAACTTAGGAGTTGGAGTGAGACTTATGAAGATTAGCATTGAGTACTGTAATGTTTGAAAGTACTTGCCCCGGGCGGCCAGGATGGCCACCGATCTCTTGGATAAGTACGGTAATAAAATCCAAGCGTTGACCCTTATCCCTTCTGGGGGTGGTGTATACGAAGTGACCTTGGATAATCGGTTAATCTTCTCTAAAAAAGCTACCGGCCGTTTTCCCGAACTTGATGAAATCATTGCCCTTTTGGAAGACCGGTAAAGGTCTACTTTTCCTCTTCCTGAGCAGTTTATTACTGGCCCAGGAAGGGGAAATTGTCCCCTTGAGCCCCAAAGTGGGGCTTTTAGTGGATGCCGAGGAAAACCAGTTCTATGAAATTTTTCCTGACATCAAGGGTTTTGAAAGTGCTCAATTCTACGAGTTACCTGACCAGCGTTATGTAGCCAGGATTATCTTTGTGGAATATTCTCGCAGGAAACTCACCCGTCGGGGATTTACTTTAAGCCAATTCGTGGCATTAAGTAATCGCGTGAGCAAACAACCCTTCATTACGGAACAGGATCGATTAGCGTTGCGGGAGAACCTCACCTATCTAGAAACCAATGAGGTTATAGAGAGTATACCGCGGAACCAGTATGTCACTATTGTCCATCGTGATGGGGCCCGAATTGGGGGCACTTTACTGGATTACCGCGATCGGCAACTGGTTATCCAAACCCCGGTCTCAGTCGAAACCATTCCCTTATGGGAAATGCGTCGCATCAGCTACCGCACGGATATTCAATCCCGCACAGGCTGGAAACCGGTGATCTTTGCCTTTAGTGCCTTAGCAGGCCTGGCCCTGGCAGAAGGGTGGAATGTCCAAACAAGACCGAAAGTAGACATGGTGTGGCACAATCGTTTTGTAGGGTCTGTGCTGGGACTCTTAGCTGGTGAAGAGGTGCTGGATACCTTTGCTATCCTCTCTTCACCCAAGACCAGTTACTCCCTTACCCCGGAAGAAATGAAAAGATTATTGGATTAGTAACAAGCAGGAGGTTTTATGGCTGATAATCAAGTTGAAGAACAAGAAGCAATTGATCAACAGAAACAGTATTTACAAGAAAAACTCGGTGGCTTACTTGATCAAGTTGGCGACGGTTACGGCACGCCTCTCTTAGAGGAGTTGATCCGCCGTCTGGACCGTACCATTGCAGAATTTCACGAAGAAGTGACGGAGCTTTTAGTAACCTTAAAGAAAACTTCTGTGGAGCGCCGGGAAAAATTACGGGCCCGTTGGGAACACCGTGAAGAGCCCGCTTCCGAGACGAAATCCGAAGATGGTTTAGAAGAACGCACAGACGAGGCTCCGGAAATGAGCGATTGGGAAAAGCGCCTAATCGAAAAGGCCAAAGCCCGGGAACAAAAACAAGCTCCCGCTAAAACCCCCGAGCCAGCTCCCAAAGAAAAACCAAAGAAAGGGTTATTTGGTCGTAAAAAATAGTGAAACAAGGTGGTGGGACGGCACGGCTGGGTGGTTGCTTGTGGCTTTTACTTCTCTGTTATCCGGTATTCGCCGGTGACCAGGTTACGGGTCATTTCAAAGATTATACGAACTTAAAGAAGCGGGTTTACAGCTTCACTAAAGTTGAGTTCGTTACTGAAGAGGGGGAGTTTAATGATGCCATTTGTACCCTGGTAATCCCCGACCTAAAAGAAGAGAGCCCGCCCTACGTGACCATTTACTATAAACGTACAAACTCCCAGTGGTTCACGGAATCGCTTTACCGGAAACGGTTGCGCTTTAGCTTCCGGGATGGGGTGATTAAGTTAGACCGCTCTAACTTTTGGGACTGGTACGATCTGGAAGAAATTCGGGTCGTTGTAATTTATTAGGGACTTCAACGGGCGTTTCCTTGCTTCCAGTGTCTCTAAACGAGTAATTTTGCCCGTTCGTAAAAGACACTGATCTCAGTTCTGTGCTTATTGAAAAATTTGGGGCCGTAGCTCAGTTGGGAGAGCGTAGCGTTCGCAATGCTAAGGTCGTGGGTTCGATCCCCATCGGCTCCACAGAAGAACGAAGCAGGCTTTTTGACATTGAGGTCGTGCTAGATGGGGAGGTAGCGGTGCCCTGTAACCTGCAACCCGCTATAGCAGGATCGATCGCCATGGTGCGGCAAGTACCCAGTGGAAACAAAATGGTACGTGGTGATGAAGTTTCAATCCATCGCAATGAGTTCACACCCAACCCCGTCAGGCCCGGGAGGGAGCAGCGGTAAGTGTTTGAAATCATGTGCCGGTGGACCCCTGGAATGGAGCTAACGGCTGTTTTGTGACCAACTGTTAGGCTTGTCAAGCTATGGTGCACGACCTTATTCTTTGTCGGAACAACATCGCTTTGACTGACAATGCGCTCCGCTTCGAAATGCAGATCCATGAGTAACCTAACTACACACCAAAAATTGACCCTTATTAATACCGTTCTACACGGTTGCCTAACTCTTAGAAAGCTACATTAATGGGTTATCAAATTCTGTCTTTAAAGTGGCGCCCCCAGGTCTTTGGTGATGTAGTAGGACAGGATCATGTGACCCAGACCCTGGAAAATGCTTTTAAGAAAGACCGTATCGCCCAGGGATATCTTTTTACTGGTCCGCGAGGAGTAGGAAAAACCACAACGGCCCGGATTTTAGCCAAAGTACTCAATTGTCAGGCCTCTCGAGACTCACGTCCCTGTAATGAATGCTCCACCTGCCAGGAAATCATCGATAGCCGTAACATGGATGTATTGGAAATCGACGGTGCTTCCAACCGTGGTATTGAGGAAATCCGTAACCTCCGGGAACTCATTAAGTTTTCCCCCATCCATGCACCCTATAAAATTTTTATCATCGATGAAGTACACATGTTGACGACTCCGGCTTTCAATGCTCTACTGCGTACTCTGGAAGAACCACCCCCGCACGGAAAATTTATTTTATGCACTACCGATGTACACAAAGTACCTGCCACCATTGTCTCCCGGTGCCAACGGTTTGACTTTAACCGCATTACCGGTCCCATCATTGCTAAGCGGTTGAATTATATTCTTCAAAAAGAAGGAATTACCATTGACCAGGAGTCTCTGGATGCTATCAGTCGCAAAGCCGACGGGAGTATGCGCGATGCCCTTAGCCTGGTGGACCAGGTAATAGCTTTTAGCGGTGATACCATTACCTACGATGATGTCGTTCAAGTTTTAGGCCTTATTCCCGTAGATCTATATTTCAAGTTTACCACTACACTCCGGGAGAAAGATGGTGACTCGCTCCTGGACCTACTGCATGAAATCCGCTTTTCTGGTGTTCCGCTCTCAGACCTCATTG
>CAZBEL010000064.1:0-7784 GCA_964490885.1 uncultured bacterium | reverse complement strand
CCTTTATTGAATTGTCTCTACAACTGTGAGTACTGTTTTCTCCAGGGGCTGTATCCCTCGGCAAATATGGTTGCCTTTGTTAATCTTGGAGATTTTTTCAAGGCAACAGACTCTGCCATGAATAATCCTTCTTCACCAAAGAAGCCAATGTGGTTATCTATCGCCTATCAAACGGACCTGTTAGCATTTGAGAGGTTGATTCCTTTTTGTCAAGCATGGATCGAATATGCCACTATGCGTCGGGATTTGATCCTGGAGATAAGAACCAAAAGCGCCTATTTGGCTCCTTTGAGATCGCTGTCACCACCGGGAAATGTTGTGTTAGCCTGGTCCCTCTCTCCCGAGGTGGTAGTCACTCAGATGGAACACCATACACCATCTTTACAGAAGCGTCTTCAAGCAGTACAAGAAGCCCTTCGTCTCGGATGGAAAGTGCGTCTTTGTATCGATCCGGTCATGACAGTTCCTCGTTGGAAAACGGTTTATGGATCATTTGTGGACTATGTGTTTGAGCGGGTGTCGGGTAAGGAAATCTATGATGTGGTGCTTGGTGTATTTCGCATGAACCGGGAGTTCTTTCAGCGGATACGCAAGCAGAAACCTAAATCCCCATTATATTACTACTCTTATGCTGAAAATAACCGTATTCTGACGATTCCTAGTTCTCTTCGTGATGGAATCATGGAATACCTAAGGGAGTGCCTTGGGGCACACGTCCCCAAGGATAAGATTCTTAGTTATTGACGAAGATTATTTTAAAAGTTGTGCCAGGGGTTTGACCGCACCGGCAACGCATTTATCCACCGCATTGGAAAGGCTTAGGGCATTGTACCAATAGCTATTTGACCAGATGACCTCGCCAGTGGTCTTGTCCAGCATTTGCAGGGTAAGCCCAACTCGGGAATCTACGTACTCAACTTGCTGAGTTTCGGTGATTGAGCCTTTTTTCACCGTAGTTGTTTCCGTTGTGGTAGTCGTGTGCGTGATACCTTTTTCCCCACCCTGACCTTCAATGACCACCGGTTCTTCCACCGTCTCCACGGTCGTTACTGTACTACCTTTGTCTTTCGTGACGATGGGAATCACAATGACATTTCCATCCGTGAATTCCGTAATGGTCGCCAGGAGAAATACATCGCTGGTAGTCAGGTTTAGGGATTCCGAGTCCTTGAGCAAGCCCGACTGGGTAAGGACGATTTCATTGGCGATGACGCCTAAATCTTCCCGCTCTACAACGTTAAATCCCATACGCAACAGGTGGTGGATAATACTTCGAGTTACGATTTTCCCAGAGCCCGGGAACGAGTTAAAATCGGGTGTGTGAGCCACGGCAATAGATTTTACTTGGGAAAAGTCATATCCCGGCTTAACTACCGGAGGCGGTTGACAGGCCACAATTAAAAAGCTAAGCCCCAAAAAGAATGACCGGCTCACGGTTCTATTCCTCCAGGGTTTGGAGATGGATAGTCGCCTCTTTCTTCAGGTCATCATCGGTTGCGTATTGTAAACACAGTTTCCAGGCAGCACGGGCGGATTCGGGTTCATCTAACATTTCCAAAATTTGGCCTTCTAAGCGGTAGAACTGGGCATTTTCCGAGTCCAATTCAATGGCATTTCGGATGGCAGTCAGGGCTTCGGTATATTTTTCTGCCTCCATGGCTGCGATCCCGTCACGGAGGTAATCACCGGCTGCTTTCTGCTCCTCCTGGCCGTAGAGGACACTAAAGCTTAGGATTATGAGCGTTACTAAGAATCTATTCATAACTCCCTCCCTCAGCTGTATGGTAATTAAATGGAGTATGTGGGCGTGGATAAGACAAAAGCACGATGTTGTTATTTGTCAAATTTCCCTTTTTCCTCAGGCTCGGATTTCGCCGACTTTTTATCCACGTATTCTTTGACCGTTTCCATAACTTTGGGCGCCAGATCAAAGAGTTTGGTGGTCACACTTTCCTTGCTTCCAATGGTAAGAAGTTTGGCACCTTCCTCTCCTATGATCACAAAGGCCACCGGTTCTATAGACCATCCACCACCGATCCCTTCGCCATCTCCTTCGCCTTTTTTTTCTTCGCTTCCGCGACCCCCGCCACTTCCGAATCCAAATACAACCTTGGAGACTGGAATGACCGTGTGTTTTCCCGCTTTTACCGGTTCACCAACCACGGTTTTTGTGGCCATGAGCTCCTGTAATTCCTGGAGCGTACTTTTAACCAATTCGGCTATGTTCATAGGTTTTCCTTCCTATTTGCGGTATTTAAAATAAGTTGTTCCTACCCGCCAGGCAAGACGGGCCGGCTGAACCCGGAACCTTACCTGACCTTTCAGGTCCGTATTTAATTGGCTACTAAAATAAGGCTGAATCATCAAGGCTACCCGAGAAGATGGTATCATCCCTGATATCCAACTCAAGCCTCCCATAATAAGACCCGTGTGCATAGGATTTTGTAATTCTAAGCGTCCTTTGATGGCAAGATATTCCCAGTGAAATTCGGCCATTCCGGCCCGCCATAGCTTAATTAGCGAAGAGAACTCTCTCTTATGACGTTTTTTCTTCCGCTGGGTTCCCCAACGGTGAAATGTTTTCCTGGTTCGTGCGGGAATTGGTATTGTAAACCACGGGTGATTGTAAGGACCAAATACCACGCATCTTTGGGGGAGAAACTGGAATCCTAATCCAAATTTTTTACTACCTACCCACAAACGGCTAATACCGTTCGATTGTTTTTCACAAAGTTTGACGTTGAGCGTGGCGACAATACGGATGGGGATAATTGATAGCAAGAGAATAAGTCCAACGAGGCTAAAGAATAGCCCGAGTATTATGGTCATTGTCATAAACAAACCTTGGTCAAGATAGGATTAGAAAAGAGCAGGCGAGAGCCTCTATTCGAATAAATAAGGTTCTTGTTCAAGCAGCTTTTTAGCTAAAGTTTGTTCAAAAAGGTTTTCGGGGGTTACATCGGGCAACTGGGTAGGATCCGCTTCGATCACAAAGGTCAAGTCTTCGTGGAACAGGTCCCGATTGCCCGCTTTGGTATGGTAATATTGAGCCCGCAGGGTGTAGGTACCAAGATAGTGCGGGTTTTCTTTGATTGCTTGTTCGAAATACCCTGCTGAGCGGTCTAACTCTACACCCGGTAATAAGGCGTAGAAAGCGCCGAAAAAACGGTAGGGTCCGCCGTGAAAATAATTAGGCTCCAGGGCAAGGATTCTGTGCATTACGGTTTCTAAGACATCGCGCTTTTCCAGCCGCACCAACACTGGTTTAGTGGCCAAGTAACGTCCGAGATTGGCAGCCCACCAATAGAGAGCTGGTACCAGAGAAGCCGGGGCTGTGGCCAGCTTATCCAACACCGGGGGTAATGAGTCCCCGGTTAGGTCAGCAAAATTTTTTGGTAGTCCTAGGGAATCTATGAGAATTTTTCCCGCCGTGGCAGTTCCAGCCAGGAAAAGACTATCCTGCCGGGCAGCATCCTGCTCTAAAAAATGACCCTCGAAATGGTATGCCCGACTTAAAAGTACAGAGAGGACTAGGTCCTCGGGTTTTAACTCATGGGCTTTGGTGAGGAAAAAGGTGGCTAATCTGGCGTCCTGGGGGTTGGAACGGCGTTCCCAATAGTAATTTCCCTGTTGAAGCAGGTACTCGGCATTTTGGGTTAAAATGCGTTCGGGGGTTACCGTTGGCGAGGATCCACAACTAACGATCCATCCCCCGAGGAATAGTCCCAGAAGGGTAAGTAGAAATCTGGTCACACCGTTAAAGTGATTGCTTTGTGAGTGGAAGGATAATATCTTCCTCCTGATCTATACAGGGTTTGAAACTTAACACAATTTACAAGTGGAATGGAAAAAGCAATTGAATTAAAAGGGGTGGACTTAGCAGCGCTTTTGGGAGTAGCCGATGCTCACCTGCGAATGATTTCGGAAAGTTTCCCTACTCAGGTGGTGGTTCGTGGTAACCAACTTCGCCTACGGGGTGACGATGAGCAAGTGCAGTTGGTGAGTCAGGTCATCCACGAGATGTTGCAGACGCTCAGCCGTAAAGGGAACCTGACACCTCGGGATGTGCAACAACTCATCCAAATGGCGCATGTGGACAACGGCCATCCCCTGGCACCTGTTGAAAACGTCATTCATTACGGTCGTAAAGGGGCTATTGTAGCCCGGACCAAAGGCCAACAAGCTTACGCTGACGCTATTAAAGAAAATGATATTGTTTTTTCCGTAGGTCCGGCTGGAACTGGGAAAACCTATATTGCCGTGGCTTTTGCTGTCGCTGCCTTGGAAAACCATGAAGTAGACCGTATCATCCTTTGTCGTCCGGCAGTAGAGGCGGGAGAAAATTTGGGCTTTTTACCCGGCGATTTGAAGGAGAAGGTTAACCCTTACCTGACCCCCCTCTACGATGCCCTTAATGATATCATACCGGTTCATCGGCTTAAAACCCTGTTGGCCCATAACACGATTGAGATAATTCCCCTGGCCTATATGCGGGGACGGACTCTAAACAATGCTTTTCTCATTTTGGATGAAGCCCAGAATTCCACCCCCCTACAGATGAAGATGTTCCTTACCCGCTTGGGAGTCAATTCTAAAACCGTCATTACTGGCGACATAACCCAGATTGACCTTCCACGCTCCAGCGATTCGGGCTTAGTTCAGGTGATGGAGATTTTAAAGGGGATTGATGGTATTGGCTTTGCATTTCTTAATGAAACGGACGTGGTGCGGCATAAACTGGTACGTGATATCATTCGGGCCTACGACCAGTCCCCAGGCAACTACGATGATTCCTGAGCATGTTCGATTTTATCCTTATTTTCTTTCCCGGGAGTCTTTAGGTCAGGACCACTCCCAAACTTACCCTTCCTTAACGGATCATATCACCGCTGACCTTTGCATTATTGGGGGTGGGATTGCGGGACTATTCACCGCCTACTGGTTGGCGGACTTGGGTGTAAACGTAGTTTTACTAGACAAAGGAATTCTCGGTCACGGGGCTACTGGTCGGAATACCGGTTTCATCCTCACAGGTACCGCTGAGCATTTCAGCCGTCTTTCAGGACTAATTGGAGAAGAAAAAACCACCAGGCTTTGGAATATCACTGCTCGTAACCATGATTTATTGGCAGAAGTAATTGCTGCCGAACACATAGATTGCGAGTATGAAAGGTGCGGTAGCTTAATTCTTTCCATGTCTGAATCTGAGGCTCAGGAACTTAAAACTACCTATGAAATGTTGAGTGAGAGAGGGTTTGACTGCACCTGGCTCTCCACGGAAGATTTGAAGGTATTGCTTGGTGAGCCAATGGGAAATGGAGCGGTGCGTATGAATCGTGATGGTGCCTTGCATCCCATTAAATTTATTCGTTCCCTCAGCACCCTGCTGAAGAAACGCACAGTGTCCATCTATGAAGAAACTAATGTGTCCATGATCCAGTCTCATCCTCATAGTAATGATATCCGGGTTCATACGTCAGAGGGGTATGTGGATTGTGCGTTAGCCTTGCTAACGACTAATGCTCATATTCGGGATTTACTCCCCGATTATAAGGATGTCGTTTTTCCGGTTAGGGGACAGGCTTTTGCCACTGAACCTCTTCAAAAACGCATGTTTCGCGAGGTTATTTATGCTAATTTCGGGTATGAATATTGGCGTCAACTCCCCGATGGTCGTTTAATCATCGGTGGGTTTCGCGAACAGGCAAAAGAGCAAGAATTAACTGACTCCGAAGACCTCAACGTTGACCTATTTCACGGTTTACATGACTATTTCGCCGACTTATTTCCACCACTTAAGGAGTGTAAAGTGACCCACGCCTGGGCCGGAACGATGGGTTTTAGCCAGGACGGTTTACCGCTCCTGGGGAGTAGCCGATCGTTACCCCATCTGTACATCATGGGAGGCTTTACCGGTCACGGTTTAGGGTTTGCCGCATTATTAAGCCAAATGGCCGCCCAACTAATGGTAAACGGAGAAGCTGAAGATAGTGATCTTTTTCACACACGACGATTTCATACTTAAAGGAGTCTCTGAGGAATGACTGACGTTGTTATCACCACCGCAAAGCGCACACCCATTGGGTCTTTTCAGGGATCCCTGGCCTCTGTGCCAGCTCCCCAGTTAGGAGCCGTTGTGATTCGAAGTTTATTGGCTGAAAGTGGTCTCGACCCCCAACAGGTAGAAGAAGTGATCATGGGTTGCGTGCTCACGGCTGGTCTAGGGCAAGCTCCTGCTCGCCAGGCCGCCCTAAAGGCAGGTCTACCAAATACAGTGGAATGCCTAACCATTAATAAAATGTGTGGTTCCGGGTTAAAAGCAGTTATGTTGGCAACCCAAGCCATTCAAACCGGCGATGTGGAAGTTGTTATCGCCGGAGGGATGGAGAATATGTCGCGAGCACCCTATTTGCTCCCGAAGGCACGCTCCGGGTACCGGTTAGGACATGGAGAGGTGGTAGATAGCATGATTAAGGATGGATTGTGGGATGTGTACAATAATTTCCACATGGGGAACTGTGCAGAGTTATGCGCTCGCGAGCGACACTATACCCGTGAATCCCAGGATGCCGTGGCCCAGGAATCCTACCGCCGGGCGATCCAAGCTCAGGAGAAAGGGTTCTTTGAAGTAGAATTAACCCCGGTGGAAGTTCCTCAGCGGAAAGGCGAACCACTCCTCGTATATAAAGATGAGGAACCCGGTCGTGCAAATTTCGAGAAAATGCCGAACCTGAGACCTGCCTTCGAAAAGGAAGGAACGATCACCGCCGCCAATGCTTCCAAGATCAACGATGGGGCCGCGGCGGTATTATTGATGTCGGCGGAAAGGGCGCAAACATTGGGGCTGAAACCCTTGGTAAAAGTTGTAGCCCACGCTTCGGCCGCCCACGCACCAGAGTGGTTCACTACCGCGCCCGGAAAAGCCATCGAAAAAGTTCTACAGAAAGCAGAGTTAACCGTGTCCCAAATCGATTTATGGGAAATTAACGAGGCTTTTGCACCCGTTCTCATGGCCGCGGTGGAAGATCATAAACTTAGCATGGAACGGGTTAATGTTCATGGTGGGGCCATTGCCTTAGGTCATCCTATCGGAGCTAGTGGTGCTCGGATATTGACGACACTGATCCATGCTTTAGAGATCCGATCAGCGAAACGCGGCTTGGCAACCTTATGTATCGGTGGGGGGGAGGCCTCAGCCCTTATTGTGGAGCGCGTGTAATGGACTTCCAGCTTACTGAGGAACAACAGTTAATCCAAAAAACAGCCCGTGAGTTTGCCGCGGAGTACCTGGCCCCGGGCGTTATTGAACGGGATGAGAAGGCCCAATTTCCTGCCGAACAAATTCACCAGTTAGGTGACCTAGGATTTATGGGTATGATGGTCCCCGAGAAGTGGGGCGGTGCTGGTTTGGACACGATCAGTTATGTAATCGCCATGGAAGAAATTGCCCGTGTAGACGCGTCTGCCGCCGTGGTCATGTCCGTGAATAATTCCCTCGTGTGTCAATTGTTGCTGGACTGGGCAAATGACACGCAGCGTGAACAAGTCCTCACAAAATTGGCCTCCGGTGAATGGTTGGGGGCTTTTTCTTTAAGTGAACCGCAATCTGGCTCCGATGCCAGTAACATGCGGGCTTTTGCTCAACGGGATGGTTCCGAATATATTCTTAACGGAAATAAAAACTGGGTAACAAACGGCATCAATTCAGACGTAGTAATTCTTTTTGCACTTACGGAAAAGGGAATTGGTCATCGAGGAATTTCGGCTTTTATTGTGGAAAAGGG
>CAZBEL010000063.1:0-7808 GCA_964490885.1 uncultured bacterium | reverse complement strand
GACGTATATTAATATCTATCGTAGGATATTGGCATCTACCAGATAAATCCCCGGAAGGTGGACCAACCGTTGATTTTGTAAAACAACTCAAGCCTCGAACTGTATTATTGTTTTATCCAAAAACGAATGCCGAGAATGAAATATTTAGAACCGCAGCTGAATTCATAAAGCGAAAGATATTGGAGTATAATCCAAAAATCCGCATACAGATTGATGAGCTCGGGATTTCCCCTGAACTGGTCGACGAATTATCTTGGGAGTTGTATAAGAAAACGTTTTTAAATAAAACTATCTTACGATACAATGAAGAGGATTTGGAAGTATGGTTTGATCTACATTCCAGCCCTGGGAATTTAGCAGGTTATATATTAGATACTTTAAACAATTACGGGGGTGAGTTTAATCTCGTTCGTTATAGTTATCAGAGTTTAATTAAAGGTGGTACTCCCACCGTAACGGAAATACAAATAAGGGAAGAAAATCGTGTATACCTGGCGGAGAAGGAAAAGCAAATAGCTTTAGTTTGTAGAATGATTACTTATGACGATTTTAAAACGGTGGTTCCAGAGTTTGTTTCGGAGTCCCCTGCTATGCGTAAAGTAGCTGATCACATATGCAGGGATATATTTGATGATTACAATGTACTAATAATTGGTGAGAGGGGTGTAGGAAAAGAGTTTGTGGCAAAGGCTATTCAAAGAGTTAAACATAACGATAAAGAATTCTATGCGTTTAATTGTTCGAATTTGACAAGTACTTTATTCGAATCCCAACTTTTTGGATATAAAAAGGGTGCATTTACTGGAGCGGATGTAGATACCAAAGGTATTTTGGAAGAGTGGGATGGACAAGTCGTTTTTTTAGACGAGATTGCGGATGTAGATAAAAATGTGACACTAGCCAAATTAAATCGACTTCTTCAGGACGGCACATACTATCGTGTGGGAGACACAACCGAACGGTTATTTACGGGTATTATTATCGCTGCTACAAATAAAGATGTTTATGATGAAGAAGTATTCCCTCGCGATTTATTAGACCGCTTTGATTGGGTGATAAAGGTACCACCCTTAAGAGAACGTACCGAAGACATCGAAGAGTTAGTTAATCATTTCAGGGAAATTGCCACTAGAGAAACAGGACCTGAACTCAGTGATGAAGTTGTCAAGGTCTTAAAGAATTATATCTGGTCAGGGAATGTTCGTGAATTAAAGAAATGGGTTAGGCATATAATGCATGTCTACAGTGAAGCAAAAGAAATATTATCAGTTGAAGCGTTAGAGAAGAATTCTCATCTCCCAAACCAGATATATGCAGCGAGTATGACGAGCAAAATGGACCTTTATATCCCTAAATTAGGTGGCGATTATTTATACCGTACACTATTGAACGACGTAAGGATACTTGCCGTAAAGCAAGCTTTAGCACGCACAGGTGGCAATATAAAAAAAGCACACGAACTGATAGGTGTTAGTGAATCAACAATCAAGAACTATAAAAACAAAGAGCCATCCTCGCCGTAAAGAATGCATGTAGTTAAAATTTTGACTTATTTAGATAAAATATTAACTGATTTTAACATTTAAACACCGCCTTAATTAACCCTTCCTCGTCGACAAACCGTCTAATTTTGTACTTTGGCATGGCCATTGTACATACTCATAGCAGCAAAATGAACCATAAAAGATTGAATAGTCAACAAAACAATATTGCATCGGTTGATAAGCGGTGTAGGTCATTATGAATCAGCAAATCGATAAAGACGTAATTATTAGCTTTTTAAAAACTATCATTGACCCGTACAATGAAGGGTATTTGGAAATATTCGATAACTACGCTCGATCTAGATATTTTGATAATATATCTCCCAAAGTCATTAAATATATTCAATCAATCGTTAGTAAAAACCATGAGGTACATTTTGGTGCCGCATTACGGAAAGAATCACTGAATAGAGTATCAACAAATGAGAACATAATTAGTCATCCATCATATTTTCTGGATATTGATACGGATACTAGGGAAGATAAGTTATATGATGAGAAAATTCGCAAGAATTTGGAAAGGAAACACGGCATTAACTATACTGATATGGAAATAAAAAAAGCCACAGAAAAGGCATCAAGAAGGGCCAAAGAAATCTTAGATCGTTTCCTTCAGATACTACCAAAGGATTATCATCCAACCTATATTATCAATTCTGGTCATGGTTACCAAGTCTGGTGGGCATTAAAAGAACCGGAAACAGATTTAATCTTATGGAGAAGGGTGCAATCGACCCTGGTGAAGTTGGCAAACGCCGATATATCTGTTAAAGATCACCGTCGTATTATGCGTATCCCCGGTACAGTGAATTTTAAAAATCCAAATGCTCCGACCCCCGTTCAAATTATTCACTCAAACCCGGATAAAAGATACATGACAGAAGATTTCATAACTTTATTTGACACCATTGGTTGCCAATTGTCCGAAGATGAAACGGCCGTAGTCCTCGACGAAAAACCAGAAAGCAGTGCTCCAATACATACAGATACTCGATTATTCGAAGAAATCACCAGCCAGCTACCGAAACGTACGCGAGCCATGCTTGAGGATGGTGAACGTCATCCACGACCAAGTGATACAGATTTGACCCGCTCTGCTCGTGACTGGTCGATATTCTTGTCTATGGTTCGGGCCAAAATTTCCGATGACAATATCGTTACAATATTTAAGAATAGTATATGTGCTAAAGAGAAACAGGCAAGTAGCTATGAAGGTGAGAAATATATCCGAAGAAAAATCAAGCAGGCTAAAAAACAATTACAAAATAAAAAACCAAAACGCAAAACGGATAAGAATAATAAACCCATATTTGATCCCCTAACCGAATGTAAAATATTTATGTTTAACCGACATATAATTTTCCAACACGAACAGTTAAAAGAATACCGTTCGGGGTATTATCACAAATTACCTGACAGGTGCTATCTTGGCAGTATAACTAATCAACTTTCCTTGTTTAATCATCGACAATCTAAGGCAAAAGAAATACTAGAAACATTGAAGAATGAACTGACTGATCCCAAAATTGATGATAAGGTCAATCCCAATCCATATCTATTAACTTTAAAAAATGGAGTGTTGGATATTAGGGATATGTCTTTAGCCAATCACGATCCAAACTTCCTTTCTACAATTAAAATCAATGCCAATTACGATCCCGAAGCAACTTGTCCAAATTTCAGAAAGTTTATTGATTCAATCCTCATCGACGACAATGGAAAACCTGATAAAGAATTGATTAAAGTTGTTCAAGAGTTTTTTGGATATTGTTTATTCCCGAAAATCAAATATCATAAAGCACTCATCCTATATGGGGAAGGAAGTAACGGGAAATCGGTACTGATTTCAGTCCTTGAAGAACTTCTCAAAAATCATGTATCAAATGTTCATTATGAGTCAATTGGTAGTGACTTATTCGCCACGTCCGACATGGCTGGTTCTTTACTAAACATATCAAGTGAACTCTCTGCTAAGGCTTGCCTGAATGATAGTATAATGAAACAAATTATTGCGGGCGATACCATTAGGGCTCAACGTAAGCATAAACCAGCATTCGACTTCAAACCCTTCGCAAAACACATTATCACTGTAAATACATTGCCAAGATCACATGATAGCTCATTGGGTTTCTTTAGACGGTTCCTCATTATTCCATTCAAGAGGACATTTCTACCCAAAAGCGATTATCAAAACGTACCACCAGAAAGTCGCCAAGGCTATGGCATAGAAGTCCCTAATCTTGAAGAAACTTTATTTGAAGAACTCGACGGAATCCTTTTGTGGGCTATAGACGGATTAAAACGACTTCTTCGCAACGATACCTTCACCTCTTCAGAACAAATTACAAGTTTGAATAGAGTATTTAGGCTTCGTTCATCTAGTGTCGAATATTTTCTAGAGGATGTTGTTGATACAACTGATGTGACGAGTAGCACTTCACTACAAAGACTATATAAACGATATATTGATTATTGTAAAGACTACGGAATTCCTTCAATCACAAATAGAAAGTTCGCTGCCGAACTTCGAAACCATGGACTCATGGTTGAAAGAGGTACGGGTAACAAAACGATTGTTCGTGGCTGTAATCTCAAAGAGGAAGAAGATGAATAATCACATTTTACAAGAGATTCACTATCCTCAGACAGTTACCAAGGTTAACGAAGTTACCATCCTATCTTTTGTACACATTTTGCTATCCATATTTAATGGAATAGTACAATTAGTTAACTTCATTAACTCTGTTAATTGTTACCCATGTAGCGACAGTGTATATCCCATTGAAGGGGATGGTAAATGTTGTCAGAAACGCCTATGATGGAAATAAAAACACGTTTAACACTAATGTTTAGAAGGGATAGATATTTCTTCTATCTACATTGGACTGATGTCCAATCAACACTACTGCCTGAACAAAGTTCGGGTAGAGCCACTGAAGAATATATCAGATTCTTCAGACGAGAGGTACTTGTTAACAAGTACCTGAGCATTAAACAAAGTAATGGTAAACCCTAGATGAAAAGTAAACGCCGATTAGACAAAACCTGGCTAACCGTCAGGGAAATCGCGGATCGCTATAACGTATCCGAATCTCTGGTTCGGAAAATGATCCGCGAACGCAAAGTCCGCCATTTCCGGCTGGGCCGCAAAATCATAATCAAGCCAAAGGATTTTGAGGCTGCCATGGAAGTGGTGGGAACGTTCGATGATATAATCGACACGTTCTTATAGTTGCATAAAAAGGGGCGGGCAACCGCCCCTTTTTACACCTGTTGATTCTTAATTGGGAGGAAGATCGTGGATTCCAAAAAGCGAACCTATAAGAAACACCGCCATCCTGGGGTGCGCCCTAAAGGAACGGGAAAATGGACCATTGATTTCATGGACCATGTTGGTAAACGACACCAACGCGTATTCAAGGGGTCTGAAAAGGATGCTGTTAAGTTCCGTAATAGTCTCATCCTTCGCGTTGATAGAATAAAGGCTGGATTGGAGGCCCCACCGTCCCGTAGAACGGTGCCTACTTTGAAGAAACTCTGGGAAGAGTTTCGAACACATCGACAAATGCAAGTAATGGCGGGTAGTATCCAACAAAGTACCCTCACCCGATACCACGCTACTATCAAGGCGTTAAAGCAGTCTAGGCCTACCTTATTGAATCAGCCAATAAGTAAGATAACAGCCAGGGATATTGAATCTTATAAGTCAATACGCATTCGTGAAGGGGTTAAGGCCGCAACAATCAATGCCGATTTACGTAATCTGAAAGCCCTGTTTAACTACGCCTGTAAACATGGGTATATAGACCGTTCTCCCCTCTCTGGGGTTTCGAACGTAAAAGTGAATAACGGTGATGTCCGCTTTCTTAACGAGGATGAGTTAGCGCGCCTTAAGGAATGTCTTCAGGGCTTGGATCTAAAGGATTCATTCCAGAAAGATGCCCACGATCTAGTTATTGCCTATCTTTATACGGGTTGTCGTGCCCAAGAATTGTTAGTATCAGGAGGGTTAACCTGGGATCAGGTAGGTAAGGATAATGTAGATATTCCACAACCCAAACAACACCGTAGACGAATAATACGATTACCGGCCACTGTCCAAAAGATACTCAGCGAACGCCGAGGATGCTCTAAGGGGCCGTTTGATCTAACCTATGACCAAGCGTACAAACGAGTGAAATACGTCCTTAGTAAAGCCAAAATCGATAATGCCAGCATTCATACCCTGCGAAAGACGGCCGGAGCCTGGTATTATATTGCTAGCCGGGGCATATTTGCCACTAGTCTGTGGTTAGGACATTCTAATGTGTTAGTCACCCAAAAGCACTATACCGGCTTGATCCAGCGACTGGAAACTGAGTATAATGATGCGTTCGAGCGCATGTTAGATGAAAAAGTGGTTGCAATTTAGCTGCAATTTGGTTGCAATTTAGCTGCAATTTCAGTGTAAAACGGTGTTACACTATAGCAAACAAAACTGGTCTAATTTTCCCTGTTTCTCGACGAGAAAAGGCCCCCTTTCGACGTGTGACCCCGGAAGGACTCGAACCTTCAACCAATGGATTAAGAGTCCACTGCTCTGCCAAATTGAGCTACGGGGCCAATTCTGCTCTGTTTCCTAAGCAATCGGAAACCTACAAGACTCAGCAAGAAGGAGTATTTAACCGCTCCAAAGTGGCGGGAAGTTAGGGGTCCGGGACTTTTCACCTCAAACCAAATTGTAGATTTTATAAAATGACGCGTTCTTAAGGAAAAAAGTGGGCCATTTCCCCTTTTTCCTCACTTTGGCTATTGCGCCAAATTTCAGGGGCGTGTATTTTCAGCCTGCCTTTTAAGTAAGAATTCCGAAGAAATCTGGGATTCGAAACCAAGAGGTTGGCAAGTGAAAATGTGAGAAGGCTCTGGGTTGGCGCACAGAGCCTTTCTTTTTAATTGTATTTTGAGCTTCTTGGGGAACCTTCTCGCTTGTTTGAAATAATAACAAATATCTACGGTGAAGATTATTATATTAAACCAGTTCTTTGACAATGGGGGCGACCGGTTTCGACGGGATAGTAGTCGCAAGAAACGGCATGCGTCCTGCCAGGGCAGGACTGACACTCCCTGGACCTAAGATAAGTGCCAATTACGGCCAAGTCGCTTACGCTTAATTTGACGTAAGCCGTCCAGAGTAAGATGGGTCCCTGGTCTTACTCATGGGCGTCATTTACCGGGACTGGTCAAGGCTGGTGCTTGCCTAGCCTTGATGAGACAATCGCAAGCTAATTGGCAACGGCCGGGTCACCTGGGGCCGTTGTCAATGAACCTAACCCAGTTGACTAAGCATGTAGAAGTTTCTTGGGAACCTATTCCGGACGGGAGTTCGACTCTCCCCGCCTCCACTCTATGGCCTATGTCTACATTCTAAAGTCACTTAAAGACGGGAACCTCTATACTGGCTCTACCGTCGACCTGAAAAAACGACTACATAACTACAACTCAAAGCGCATGCGTAGACTTGCGCTGGCGTAAAGCCTTCACTGCCGTACTAAAAACCTCCCACCCATTGAACAGAATGAGTACGACGATAATTACTGCTGTAATTTGATCCAAGTGGTGTAATCCGAAAAGATAGCCCACCAATGCAATTACAACCACGATGGAACTATACATGTCTACCCGGGCGTGGGTGCCGGTTGCAATAAGACTGGGAGAATTGGTTTCACGACCAACGGTAATCTGGTAACGAGCCATGAAATAAGAGATAGCGATCGTGGCCAGGGAAGCCACTGCCACTACGGGTACCTTCGTTAGTTCTACAGCCCCCCGGGTGAGAATATCCCGAGCGATTTCAAATCCAACATAGAAAATGAATCCCGACACGATAATTGCCATTATATTCTCCACACGACTGATCCCCTGTGTAGTGTCCGTGTCCTCCCACCGGGACAGAATCAACCCGGTCAGTACAATTAGAGGATACCTCCGGGCCAGGGCCTCCAGGGGAGAGCCCTCAGGTTCCACATCCCCCCAGTAATACCTGAGGCCCTCGAAGAACTCCTCGGCCACAATCTGGGCCCCCAGCTCCTGGGCAATCTCCAGAACCTTGTAATCCCCGAAGGCTATGTTGGGGCCGGTGACCAGGAGCCTGGGGGAAGAACCATCTCCACGCTCTCCCCCACCCTCTGCTCAAGCTCACTGGCCAGGGAAAAGAGCAAATCTATCATGAAGACCGGGTCGGCATAAAAAGAGGCGTGGTTCAACCTGATGAAATCCAGGGTGCTT
>CAZBEL010000062.1:0-7816 GCA_964490885.1 uncultured bacterium | reverse complement strand
AATAATGCCTAGGGTTAAGTAACATTCTTCCACTTTGTCCACGATAATGCGAATGGCCAGTTGGTCGTATATTTCTTCGAAGGCCTTGTTACGACGAACCATTTTACCATAGATAGAAGCGTGAGACTTCGGTCGACCATAGATATGAGCTTTGATCCCATATTGGGCTAACTCTTTCTGCAACGGAAGGGCCACTTCTTTAATATAGCGTTCCCGTTCCTTGCGACTGGACTTTATTTTAGAGTCGATTTCGTTGTACTCTTTGGGATTTAGGGTTTTAAAGACCAGGTCTTCTAATTGCCATTTTACGTTAGCCATCCCCAAGCGATGCGCTAAAGGAACGTACACATCCCGCGTTTCCACGGCAATACGATGTTGCTTTAACCGGGGCAAATACTGGATGGTTTGCATATTATGTAAACGATCGGCGAACTTGATAATAATCACCCGCAGATCCCTAGCCACAGAGAGTAACATCTTCATGAAATTACCCGCCTGCCGGGCTTCTCGCGTGGAAAAACGAATGCCGCCTATTTTCGTTACCCCATTCACTAATTCCCCAATATCTTCCCCAAACTTTTGCTGTAACATCTCCAATGTTACTGAAGTATCTTCCAACGTGTCGTGCAAAAGACCACCCATAATAGTAATATGGTCCATCCGCCACTTAGCCAAGATCTTTGCTACCGCCAGACAGTGGTTGAAGTACGGTTCCCCGGATAGACGTTTTTGTCCTTCGTGGTGCGTGTTCCCAAACTCGTAGGCCTGCCAAAGTTTCTGACGAATGGTCTCTGGGTCCATCCCGTTGGGAATCGTCACCAACTTGAAGAGGCTTTGAAATTGCTTCGGATATTCCCCCGTTAAATGGGGGACGAATCGGGTAAGGGGGTTTTGCATTAGAAGGGTACCTCGGACTCGACCTCGGCGAAGGGAGCCACGTTTTCAAACCGGGCAAAGCGGTCAATGAATGTTACATCAACGTTGCCGGTGGGACCATTCCTTTGCTTGGCCACGATAATTTGAGCCTTCCCCCGATCATCTTCATCCCGGGTGTACAGGAACGGCCGGTATAAGAAAATAACCACGTCTGCATCCTGTTCAATGGCACCACTTTCCCGAAGATCGGACAACTGAGGTCGGTGATCGCTACGGTTTTCCACGGCCCGGGAAAGCTGAGATAAGGCCAGGACGGGAATATCCAGCTCCTTAGCCAACGCTTTTAAAGAACGGGAAATAATGGAAATCTCTTGCTGCCGGCTTTCCGCTCCCTTGGGGCCCTGCATCAATTGCATGTAGTCCACAGCAAGGAGGCCAATGTCCTTCTCTGTTTTCAATCGCCGGGCCTTGGCCCGCAATTCTAAAACACTAATGGCTGGCGTATCATCTAAATGGATAGGTGCTTTGGCCAGGTCGCCAACCGAGAGACTCAACTTCTGCCACTGTTCCCGGGACAATTTCCCCGTCCTTGCCAGGTGGCTATCCACCCGGGCCTCTGCCGTTAACAGACGTTGAGCCAATTGATGATTAGCCATCTCTAAACTAAACATACCCACGGGAATTTTATGGTCGATGGCTGCATTCCGCAGAATCGTTAGCGCCAGGGCCGTTTTTCCCATCCCCGGCCGGCCGGCAACCACAATCAGTTCACCCTGCTGAAACCCAGACGTAATTTCATCCAAATCAAGCAGCCCAGAAGGCACCCCCGTTACAGAACCTGGTTTAGAGTGAATGCGATCCAGGCGTTCGAAGGTTTCTACCAAAATGGGATTGATGTGCTGGAAGCCACCCCTCAAACGCCGTTGTGAAATAGCGAAAATGGCCCGCTCCGCTTCATCTAAGATCTCATCTACATCCTGGTGGGCATCGTAAGCATCCTTCGAAAGATTATGGGAAACCAGGATCAACTCCCGAAGCATGGCCTTTTCTAAAACAATTTTGGCGTAGCTCTCCACATTGGCCACCGTGGGAACCGATTCCACCAGCCCCGTGACGTAATAGGCCCCACCCACTGCTTCCAAATCCTTATTCTTCTTCAGGCGATCAATCACCGAAATAGTATCGATGGGTTCACCCTCGGAAAAAAGCTTGGTCATCACCTGAAAAATCTTCACATGGGCAGCCTTATAGAAGTGTTCCTGGTCGAGCCATTCCAGTGCCTTACTCACCGCTTCTTTGCTGGAAAGCATGGCCCCTAAAACCGCTTGTTCGGCTTCGATGGCTTGAGGTTGAATATTAAGGGTGGTTTCGTTGGTTTTATCGGCCATGGGTTGTTAACTCTCTAGAAATTGTCGAATCTGTTTAAAATCTTCCCAGGCAGGGACTTTCAAGCGTTCGTTGCGTAATAAAGCAGCCGGATGATAGGTCACCATGAGCGGTATTCCCTGGTAATGGTGAAGGGTGTTTCGCATGGCTTTTAGTGGTAATTCAACCTTTAAAAGGGTCTTGGCAGCGACGCGACCCAAAGCTACAATAAGTTTCGGGTTTATCAAATTAATTTGGTGGATTAAATATGGTTCACATTCTTCGACTTCATTGGCCAAAGGGTCCCGGTTGTTTGGGGGCCGGCATTTCAATACATTACAAATGTACACGTCCTGATGGCGAGTCCGACCGATGGCGGCGAGAATTTTATCTAATAATTTCCCGGCACGTCCAACGAAGGGTTCTCCTAAGCGGTCTTCCTCCATCCCTGGCGCTTCCCCCACTAAGAGTAAACTGGCTTGGGGATCTCCCACACCAAAGACGAAATTTTGCCGCGTTTTGCCGAGAGAGCACCGCTGACAGGACTGAATGACCTGTCGAAAACCGTCTAAATCGGGGGGTTGGCTACCAGCTGGGGAGTGCGTTTGTAAATCCAAAAATAATTCATCCCCGTAGAGATCCTGAGTCTGGCGAAAATACCGTCGAACCGCTTCCGGTTGGGGTAAGGCCATTAGATAAATAGAAAATCAGCGCTCACTTTCATCCAAAGAATGCCACTGTAACTCCCCACTTAGAAATTCTTTTAAAGCCTGGGTGGTGGGTTTTTCCTTTTCCTCCATCTGTTCCTGATTCTCATCGGGTACTTCGTCCAGCACACCTATTTCAACGCCCTCGGCATCTTTAAAAGCCTGTTGCGCCAGTTCATCCTTTACGATCTGGCGTGCCCGTTGGGACATGACTACCACCGCTTCATAAATATCCTCGGTCTGTTTTTCTAACTCTCTTAGAGATATTGGTTTAATTGCCATTAATGACTCCTCTATTCTTTTGTTGAATAATCTCGATGATTTGTTTCGTCGCCTGCTCTACATCATCATTAATAATTTGATACTCGAATTGATCTTTGTAACTCAACTCGCTCTGTATGCGTTGTAAACGCTTCTCGATTGATTGTTCCGACTCCGTACCTCGCTTGCGTAAACGCGTTTCCAAATCTTTAATATCTGGTGGTAAGATAAAAAAGGTCAACGTTTGGTCAGTATAAAGGCGTTTAATGGACAATGCCCCTTTTACGTCTACCTCTAACAAGAGCATACGGTTATTACGGATCGTCTCTTCCAACACATGTTTGGCAGTTCCGTAATATTGGCCGTGGACATTTTCGTACTCGGCAAATTCACCCTGTTTAATTTTTTCCTCAAACTCTTCCAAACTAATAAAATGGTAGTCCACTCCTTCCTTTTCGTTTCCCCGCTTAGGTCGTGTTGTATAAGAGACGGAAAAAGCCAAACCGGGAATGTATTGTTGTAGGAGTCGGCAAATAGTCGTTTTACCAGCCCCAGAGGGAGCGGATATAGTAATCAAATTAATCATAAGACATTCTGCACCTGCTCGCGAATCTGCTCCAGGCTATTCTTGAATTCCACTACCACTTTTATGATCTCGCCGGTCCCGTTTTTAGATCCCACAGTGTTGATCTCCCGGCCCACCTCCTGCAGTAGAAAATGTAATCGCCGACCCACCGGCTCATCCCTTTCCATCAGTTGGTGAAATTGATCAAGATGACTTCGCAGGCGAACTAATTCCTCACTAATATCGGAGCGGTCTGCTAAGATGACTACCTCTTGCATTAAGCGATTCGGGTCTAAATCCACATTCCCTAATAACCTGGATAACTTTTCCTCTAACGCTTTTTTACGGATTTCGAGAGAGTTGACCGCTTCTTTCTCAATTGTGCTGATCATTTGTTCTAATTGTGACAGACGCGCTTTAAGGTCAGACTCAATCTTCTTCCCTTCGGCCAGCCGCATTTCTTCCACCTGATCCATGGCCTTTGTAACTGCCGTAAATACAAGTTGCGGCTTCACTGTATGGTTCTCATTGACCTGTAACAATTGTTCGGCCTTCAATAAGTCGCTCAACTCAATATGACGTCCATATTCCCTCTGGATCGAGGTTACCAGGGCATCAATTGCTTCAAACCGTTCCCGGTTAAAGTTCAAGGTAACGGCTTGTCCTGCATTGGGTGCCCATTCTAAAGCCACGAGAATCGACCCTCGCTCCATCCGTTCCCCAATCTGTTTCCGCAAAGCCAGTTCAGACTCTGGATCTAAGTCCACACCCCTGATTTTTACTTCCACATATCGGGAATTAAACGTCCTAATAGAAGCGGTCAACTCACCTTCGTCGTCATGGGCAGTTCCTTGCCCGTAGCCGGTCATACTCTTTAACATCTATTTCCTTTTGGTAAAGCCAACAAATTTATAGATTAATCTTATCCCCCTGCAATCAATACTCCTCTCCCGGCAGTTTTATTTTGGGAATGGAAGTCTGTTAATCAACCACTGGGGTTCTAAAGAAACGGATATGAAATGAGTGCTACCCAGGCCAATTGCCGAGGGGGTTGGCTGGTAAGCATAATACAGGGCTACATGACTCCATAGGAACCCGATTCCTGTGGTGAGGTAGCCATTGATATTCCGTCCAATGCGAACAGATAAACGGTCGCCATAACGCAGATCCAGCCCCATCCGGTAGCGTCCGTTGATCTTTCCCACGGTGAAATCGGTCCCTGGCATTTGGTTGCCAAACCCAAAAAGGTAATCTACTTCACCCGTTAAAGCTATGGAGGTACCGGGAATAACTAACCGTTGGGAAATACCCGTCACCACATGGGGTAAAGTGCGTTCAATAGTACCATTTTCCCACACAATCCAGGAGGTCGTTATATCAGAGAGGGTTACCCCTACCTGACCTCCTTTCCAGGGACGCATTAAAGCGCCTACGTCCAGGCCAAACCCGCTGCCGTAATGTTCCCCTAAAGAATGAAACATGCCCTTCACTCCTACCCCAACTATAAACGACCTTAAGGTCCAGGCCGTACTCAAATGAACCCCGTACTGGGCCTGTTGGATGGAAGTGATTTTATCCCAGTCCAATCGTTCGCCTTCGTCAAGAATTCCGTTCCCGTTTAAATCAAGAAGCGCCTCCCGCGAATCAGGGATATCATTCACTCCTTCGTAGAGTAACACCAACGTCATGGGAACAGTGGTGTTCGTTCTTAGAGGAAAGGCTACCAGGTCACTGTTTACTGTTCCAGCAAAGCGGCTCTGATGTGCGTAGGTAAAGGGATAAACTAGGGATTTGGGTTGGTTTGCAGGATTCCACAAGGGGGCCACGGAGCCTTCCCCTCCCGCAACCTGGGCGTTTCCTAAACTTAATGAGCGGGCGTCCCCGGCATTTTGAAAAAGTTGCCACCCATAATTGACCCAGTAAGACCGCCCGGCAAATAGAGATCCTAAAAAAAGGAATAAGAAAACCCCCGCCACACCCAAGTGAGAACTGGACTGCTTATAGACCATGTCTTTTCTTCAGGGTGTCCAGAGCTTCCAAGGCCTGGAGCGGTGTGAGAGAGTTAACATCCATGGCGGATAGGTCTTTCTTAAGTTCAGATTCCTGGGCTTCAAACAAAGATATCTGCTTAGACGTCTCCGTGGCTTGTTTGGTTCCAGAGGAAAGATCCTTCAGCGCCAGGTGATGATTCAAGATTTCCCGGGCTCGTTGAATGATGGTTGTAGGCAGACCTGCCATTTGGGCAACATGTATCCCATAGCTTCGGTCCCCCGGTCCTTTCCGGATTTTTCTTAAGAAAACAATGCGATCTCCAAATTCTTTTACGGTAGCATGGTAATTTTCCAAACGGGACAGGGTGTGTTCCAATTCGGTTAATTCATGATAATGGGTAGCAAACAAAGTGCGAGCAGCAACGTGGGGATTATTGTGCAAATATTCGGTGATAGCCCAGGCCAGGGACAAACCGTCATAAGTAGCCGTCCCCCGACCAATCTCATCCAAAAGAATGAGACTGCGCGAAGTGGCATTATTCACAATGTTAGCTGCTTCGTTCATTTCCACTAAAAAGGTACTCTCCCCTCCGGCCAGGTTATCACTAGCACCTACCCTGGTAAATAACTTATCAACAATCCCGATGGTTGCCTGTTGAGCCGGGACGTAACAGCCAATATGCGCCATGAGGACGATTAGTCCAATCTGCCTTAAATACGTAGACTTGCCAGCCATGTTAGGGCCGGTGATGAGGTGAATTTGACTTTGGTCGATATGCATAGAAGTAGAATTAGGAATAAAGCGCTCGGTAGCCGATAAAAGTTGTTCCACCACCGGATGACGCCCATCCTTGATCTGTAAGACAGGCTCCTCAACCAACTCCGGACGAACGTATTTGTACTTTATTGCTAACGTGGCAAAAGTGGCAAATATATCCAGTTGATTTAACAAGCGGGCATTGGTCTGAATGGGACCCACTTTTTGGAGCACTTCCTGACACAATTCTTCGAACAAACGTCCTTCGATGGTGGCAATTTCCTCCTCAGCCGTGAGTAATTTCTCTTCGTATTCCTTTAATTCTGGAGTTATGTACCGTTCTGAATTCACTAAGGTCTGTTTTCGAATATAGGTCTCGGGCACTTTGTCTTGGTGGGCCTTGGTTATTTCTAAATAGTAGCCAAAGACTTTATTATAACCCACTCTCAAGGTGGGAATTCCCGTCCGTTCCCGCTCTTCTTTCTGCAAGTTTGCGATCCATTGTTTGCCTCCGGTCACCAAGTCGCGCAACTCATCCAATGCCTTGTCCACCCCCGACCGAATGACATTTCCCTGGCTTAATTGAGCGGGTGCGTCGGGATTGATCGTTTGCGCGATTGCCTGGACAACCTCCTGCTTATCCACTAACTGCCTGGCAAACCTAGTTAAGGCTTTCCCCCCTTCTTCTAAATCCTTTTGAAATTCAGGAATGGTCTCCAAACTGGACTGTAATCCCAATAAATCTCGCGGCCCGGCCTTCCCCTGGCTTACCCGCCCCATTGCCCGTTCGATGTCAATGAGACCCTTTAACCGCTGTCGTATCTTTTTCAGCAATCGTTTATCCTGAACCAAGCCAGTCACTAAATCCAGGCGTTGATTCAACTGTTCGATACGAGTGAGTGGTCGCGTGAGCCACTGGCGCAACAATCGTCCACCACCAGCGGTGTGAGTTTCATCCAGAAGATCAAGAAGCGTCCCGTGGGTTCCCTGGGTGGCCAGCGATTTAAAGACTTCCAGATTCCGGATGGTAAAGCCATCCAATCCCATCACTCCTTCCTGAGGAATTAGGGAAAGGGAATCTACGTGGTCCAGGGCACCGTTTAAATCGTGCTTGATATGGTAAAAAAGGGCTCCGGCAGCAATGATGCCTAAAGTATAATCTTCACAACCAAAGCCTTTTAGAGATGTGACCTGAAAATGTTTTGTAAGGTTTTGATAACTTTGTTCAAAGTTGAATACCCAGTCCTCAACGGAAGTAATGAAGGGTTTTAAACTTCGATACCAGTTAGCTGTA
>CAZBEL010000061.1:0-7918 GCA_964490885.1 uncultured bacterium | reverse complement strand
CTGCACCCATCTATCTGGCATACAGCACCGGGGAAGCCATCGATAGCAGTCGCATCGCTGGTCGGGTATACGGGTCTGCCCAGGCCTCCCTGCATCTCTGGTCCCTGAAAGATAGCCTTTCCCTAGACAGCATATTCCAAACATCACCCGATTATATCACCGAGGCCACGGACGAGGGCACGTACGAGTTCAACTTCCTGGCGCCGGGACGTTATCAGATTTTGGCTGTGGAACGTCAGGCTACTGGATTGCCCCTGGATCCGATCCGTATGCAGCATGGGATTTACTGGGATTCCGTTCTTACAATTTCCGAAAAAGAAACTATTAGGGGCGTGAACCTACGTCTCCGCCGTGAACCGGAGCCGTGGCGCTTGCTCCGGGGGGATTGGTCTCCCCAAGGTTACGGACAGTTGATTTTCAACCGTACCTTGCCTGTTAATGAACTCACAGCGAAGGTGGTGATCCAAACGCCCGATAGTTTGATAGAAAAAACTGAAACATTCATAGATCCCCTGGACCGGCACAATTTGGTGGTGGTTACCCGGGATTCCCTGCCGAGTGAAAAAGTAACGCTTACGCTCCAAAATCTACGTCATGTGGATACAACATTTGTGGACTCAGCTTCCATTACCGTGCGCATTCCCGGGGAACCTGACACCACCGCCCTGGAACTGATTCAACCACCTCAAAAAGCGACTTTGACGATAGAAGAAAACCGGGAGGTGGATCTTGAACTCATTTTTTCAAAACCGATGTCCCTATCCAATCCCGGCGAGCATATTCGACTTTTATTGCAGGATACGATGAACGTCGAACTAGAAGTAGAAGTTGTAAACCCCCTGGTAGTAAAAGTACGCCCGGCTCAAGGATGGCAATCAAAAGCCAAGTATCAATTATTTTTAATCAGCAATGGTTTCACTGCCTGGAACGGGACGCATTTTAAAGATTCGCTCATCACGGTCCAGGTAAGTACGGTGGAGTCACCGGGTTATGGATCTATTTTAGGAGCCCTTCAGGGATCGGCTTCTCCACGGTTGATGGTGGAGGTGAACGGTGTGGAAAAGGCATCCAAAAGAGCCCGGGTCGTTGTAAATTCTCAGGCAAAATTTGAATTTAATGCTTTGCCTGAAGGCCGTTACACCTTGTCGGTTTTTGAGGATCGCAATGGCGACGGTGCCTACACCTATGGCACAGCCTTTCCTTTCCAGCCCAGTGAGCGGTTCTTCATCTATCCAGATACGCTCCGTGTGCGAGCCAATTGGGATTTGGAAATAGGTCCCATCGATTGGCGTCCTGGCCTCTCAGGAAAAACAGACGACTAATCTCGTTTTGTACTTAAAGTTCAGAATAAACGTTACACCCAAGCCATCCTGGACCATACCAGCCGCCAGGGCGACCGCCATTGGCTGGGGGTTTGTATTCATCCTGGAGAGACTTCTAGTAGGACTCAGTAAATAACATGTATTGCGTGATTATGGCTGGCGGTCGGGGAACGCGTTTCTGGCCTTATAGCCGGCATAATCGTCCTAAACAATTGCTCAAGATCATCGGGGAGCAATCCATGCTCCAGATGACGGTGGACCGGTTGCGTAAGATCAAGTTTGTAGAGGATATTTTCCTAGTCACCAGTGCTGACCTGGCCGAATTAATCCAGGAGGAAGTTACTGGTTTAAAGCCGGAAAACATCATTATCGAACCAGAGGGGAAGAACACAGCCCCCTGTATTGGACTCTCCGCATTACACATTGGCAAATTGAAGGGGGATGCGGTGATGGGTATTTTCCCCGCCGATCACCTCATCATCGGGCATAAAAAGTTTGAACGCGTCCTTAGAACCGCTCGGCAAATCGCCATCCAAAATGGTTCTCTGGTAACAGTGGGAATTCAACCCACTTATCCTGCTACCGGTTATGGATATATCCAGTATGACCACAAGAGCCCCGAAGAACACCTAAATGCTTTTAAGGTTAAGACCTTTGCCGAAAAACCCCATCTGCAATTGGCACAACGTTTTTTAGAGAGTAAAGACTTTCTCTGGAATGGGGGTATTTTCATCTGGCGTGTGGATTCTTTTTTTAAGAATTTGCAACAACACATGCCCGAGCTCTATGAACAACTCATGGCACTGAAACCGGTCCTGGGTAAAGACGTGGATATCTACCGCGAAATCTGGAGTACCATCATTCCCGAATCCATTGATTACGGTCTATTAGAAAAAGCCAAGGACATTTATGTGGTTCGCGCCGACTTCACCTGGAGCGACCTGGGGTCCTGGAATGCCCTCTATGATGTGATTCCTAAAAATGCCAAGGGGAATGTTATTCGCGGTGACGGGGTTGTGGTGGAGGGGAAAAATAATTTTATCCAATCCACGGGGAAATTTACGGCGGTTTTGGGCCTGGACGACGTCGTGGTAGTGAACACGGAAGATGTGACTCTGGTAGTGCCCCGGGAACGCGCTGAGGAGGTGAAAGTTTTGGTCGACCTGCTTCGGAAGCAGAAACGCGATTCTTTGCTGTAGGAGTTGTCACCAGTGAAGGGCGAGGCGTTACTGAATCAATTCCAGGAGTTGGCGGAGCGTTTAGACATTACTATTGTGCAGGGGAAAGGGGATTTTGTGGGTGGTGGCTGTACCGTGAATTCCCGGCGTTTCATCGTATTGAACAAAGTACGACCCCTGGAACAACGCCTACGAATCCTGGCACGAGAGTTCGCTAACTTGGATTTAGAGGGAGTGTATGTGGTTCCGGCTTTGCGGGCCTATATCGAAGAGCAACAATTATTGCCCTGGGATGCTGAAACGGTGTAAAAGCCTTGATTTCACCCATTTAAACTGGTTACAATTGGGCTCTTTTTTACCCGTATTTATTTCCCGCTTACCCACCCCTGATTGTGGGGATCATCAAGTAAAAATTATTAGGATGGACGAATGAAAGAGTATCAAACTGAGAATATCCGTAACTTTGCTTTGGTGGGGCATGGTGCTTGTGGTAAGACCATGCTCAGTGAATCTTTTTTAGTCACCGCCGGAGTGCTGAACCGACTGGGGAGCATCGAAGCTGGAAGTACCGTCTCCGATTATCACCCCGGTGAGAAAGAGCGACAAATTTCCATTCATGCCACACCGCTCCATCTGGAATGGCTGGAGAAGAAATTCAACTTCATTGATACCCCCGGGTATTTGGACTTTATCGGCGAGACGCTCAGCTCCCTGGCCGTGGCCGACTTCGCCTTAGTCGTAGTGGGGGTAACCGCCGGCGTAGAGGTAGGTACTGAACAAGTCTGGAACTACGCCAGTAAACTGAACCTGCCAAAACTGCTGGTTCTAAATGGCATGGATAAGGAACATGCGGATTTTGACAGCGCCCTTCAAGGTCTGCGGGATCATTTTGGGCAGAAAGTGTTTCCTTTGATGTTACCCGTTAACCCAGGACCAGGGTTTAATCAGGTAGTGGATGTCCTGCGGAAGAAAATATTGACCTACACTGGTGACGGAAGTGGTACCTATACAGAGGGTGACTTAACAGGCGACTGGGTAACGCGGGTAGAGCAACTTCATGAAGAGTTGATCGAGTACGTGGCGGAGTCTGATGATGCATTGTTGGAGAAGTTTTTTGAGCAGGAGGGTCTCACCGAAGAGGAAATGCGCGGGGGGATTCATGCCGCCGTCCAGAATCAGGCATTTATCCCCGTTTTTTGTACTTCAGCCGTTCGTAATGTTGGGGTTAGTCGGTTAATGGACTTTATTGCCAAATACGGTTCTTCACCTGTCGATCGAGCCACGGTCATGGCGGAAAATCCTCGGGATGGGAAAGAGGTTCCAGTGAGTCTCTCAGGCAAGGAACCGGTAGTCTTTATTTTCAAGACCCTTTCCGAAGCCCATGTTGGGGAATTGTCCCTTTTCCGGGTGTATTCGGGGAAGGTCTCCACCGGCCAGGATCTCTACAATGTCAATCGCAATAAAAGTGAACGCCTTGGTCAGCTTTTTGTGCTCAACGGGAAAACACGTACCAGTGTGAATTCCTTGAATGCCGGAGACATCGGTGCAGTGGTTAAATTGAAAGACACGCACAATGGAGATACCCTCTGCCATACCAAGTTCACCGTTAAATTACCAGAAATTAACTACCCCGAACCTAATATCCATGCGGCCATAGTCATTCATTCCAAGGGGGATGAGGAGAAGGTGGCTGTAGGTCTGGCTACCCTACACGAAGAGGATCCCACTTTCAAGTATCGCGTGGATGCGGAGTTAAAGCAGACGGTGATCTCTGGCCAAGGGGAGTTGCATTTGCAGGTGGTAAGTCAACGCCTTAAACGTCGGTACAACGTGGAGATCGATCTGAAAGAACCGAAGATTCCTTACCGGGAAACCATCCAGGCCAAGGGAGAGTCCAAGTACCGGCATAAAAAGCAGAGCGGCGGTGCGGGCCAATTTGCCGAAGTGTGGATGCGTATCGAGCCCAAGGAACGGGGTTCGGGGGTGGAGTTCACTGAATCACTTGTGGGGCAGAACGTGGATCGAGTATTTGTCCCCTCGGTGGAGAAGGGGGTGAAGGCCGCTTGTGAAGAAGGGGTCATCGCCGGCTATCGGGTTGTGGATTTGAAGGTGGAATTTTATGACGGCAAGCAGCACCCGGTAGATTCTAAGGACATCGCATTCCAAATCGCCGGTAAAGAAGCGTTTAAAGAAGCTTTCCGTTCTGCTAAACCGTGCCTGTTAGAGCCCATCATCAATTTAGAGGTGAAAGTGCCCGAAGATTACATGGGGGACGTCATGGGGGACATTTCCGGTCGGCGGGGTAAAATTTTAGGCATGGACACGGAAGGCAGTTTCCAGGTGATCAAAGCCCAGGTTCCTCAGGCGAATCTCTACAATTATTCTACCACCCTGCGCTCTTTAACGGGCGGGCGAGGTTTGCATTCGGAATCTTTCAGTCACTACGAGCAAATGCCCCGGGATCTGGAACAGCGGGTCATCGAAAAGAGCAAAGAGAAAGACGAGGAGTAGTTTGTGGTGAGTGGAACCGTTATACATATTAAACATGGATAAGCTCTGGGCTCCCTGGCGGATCGAATATGTACGGCAACCTAAGGAGGAGGCATGTATATTTTGTGTGAAACCCCAGCAGAAAGATGACCGGGAAACACTAATTTTATATCGTGGGAAACGAGCTTTCGTCCTGATGAACCTATACCCTTACAGTAATGGCCATCTCATGGTAGCCCCATACCAGCACTGCGATAATACTGAAGACCTGGAAACCGCCACGTTAACGGAGATCATGACCTTGGCCAATCATTCCATGAGCATTTTGCGGAAGACCATGCGGGCTGAGGGATTTAACATGGGGTTAAATGTGGGTCGGGCGGCTGGCGCCGGTATTGAAGAGCACGTCCATTACCATCTGGTTCCCCGCTGGGTAGGGGACACTAACTATATGCCCATCCTGGGTCACACAAAAGTCATCGTAGAAGGATTACAGGAAACATATGATTTACTAAAACCGGAGTTCGACCGTCTATCATGACCGAGGCCTTACCCTTTACCCGTACCTGGTTGCCTTACATTTATCTCTACGGAGCGGGAGGCATCTTGTTTGCCGCCGGGATTTGGGTTGTCCTAAGGTCAGGATCTTTAGACCTTAGACGACCAAAGCATAAGCTCTGGTTCGGAGTGTTATTTTTTGGCTTTGCTTGGTATATGACCATTCACGCTGTTGCTACCCTGGCCGCCTTGGGAGCTAGCAACACGATTATCATTCTGATCATTGTCTTTTTCATTCTAATAGCTGTTTTTACCCTGCGACCGGTTTGGAGAAGCTACTCGTGAGTGAACAGATAATTCACACGTCCTTCACTTTCTGGGTTATTATTTTCGGTTATTTTGCCCTCATTCTGGGCTTTGGTTCCTATTTTTCCAAGTACAATCGGACGACCACCGATTTCTTTTTCAGTGGTCGACGCTTTTCCTGGTGGCTCATTACCATGTCCATCGTGGCCACTGGGGTTGGGTCCCACAGCTTCTTAAAATATTCTGCCAAGGCGTACCAATACGGCTTTTCCTCCACCATGACGTATATGAACGACTGGTTCTTTGTCCCCTTCTTTCTCTTTGGTTGGTTACCCATCGTATACTACACCAAGATCCGTTCCATTCCCGATTACTTCGAGCGGCGTTTCAATCGGGGTGTCCGGATCCTGGCAACGGTGGCTATTTTAGGATACATGATCGGCTACATCGCCATTGGCTTTTTGACTATGGGGAAGACCCTGGAACCGGTATTGGGGTGGAATCTTTATACCATCATTTTTGTGGTAGCGGTCATTTCAGGGATTTACATTACGTTTGGTGGTCAAACGGCGGTTATTTTCACCGATTTGGCCCAGGGATTCATTCTCCTCTTTGCCGGTATTTTTATTTTTGTGTTGGGCATTCAATACGTGGGTGGTTTCGGATCATTTTGGGGCGCTCTGAGCCCCGAGTTCAAATTACCTCTGGCTGATTTTAATAAGCCAAGCGACTTCAACTTTGTGGGGATATTCTGGCAGGATGGCGTTGCCGGGTCCATCGGCTTTTTATTCATGAACCAGGGGTTAGTGATGCGCTTTATGGCTGCCAGGAGTGTTCATGAAGGGCGGAAGGCCGCGGCGTTCAATATTCTGGTTTTGTTGCCCATTTCTACCATCGCTGTTTCCAACGCTGGTTGGGTCGGCAAGGCAATTAGTATTCTTAAACCCGATAGCTGGCCAGCGGTCATCAAGTTTGACCATGTCTTTACCTATGTGGCCAGCATTGTCACTAGTTCGGAAGTGGTCTTTGCATTCCTCATTGCTGCAGTGGCAGCCGCGCTAATGTCGACTGTGGATACATTAATCAATGCCGTTGCGGCCGTAGTGGTGAACGATGTTTACCGTCCCATTGTGAAAGGCAAGAACGACAAGCATTATCTCCGTGTGGCCATGATTGTGTCCGCGGGTGCCACCGTCTTAGGGGCAGTGAGTACCGTTTTCTTCAATAATTTCCCCACCCTTTACGAAGCCCACGGTTTCTTCCACAGTACTATGACGCCCCCCTTAGTCGTGGCGATTTTCTTGGGTATCTTCTGGCGGCGCTACAACACCACTGCCGCTATTGCAACGTTCGTGGGTGGGGCTTTCCTCATGTGGCTGGGAGGAAAATATCCTGCTATCTTCATTGCTCCTTTCGATCATGGGATTGCCATGAATCCCGAGCACCCTTATACCTATATTCGCGCCCTGTACAACACGTTTGTCTGCCTGGGAGTGGCAGTGATAGTGACGTTAATCACCAATCCACCCAAGAAAAAGGACATCGAAGGATTAACCGTGTGGACGATTGAGAAGACGCGGGAGTTTTTCAAAGGCGCCAAGCCCAATGATCGGGTTGGGGCCAAAGTTGAAGTCCAATGGAAATTGGTTCCTGGGGACGAGGAAGCTCTGCGATTCTCAAAAGTGGATATGGAGGCCATGGCGGCTGAAGTGGGCGACTTGGTTTATTTATGCGACCGCCGGAAGTGGTTAGGTGGATTGAAATCGTTACATTCAGTGTACGGGGAGCCTCATGATGAACCGGGGGTTGTATATATTACCGAAGAGGAACGTCGCCAGGGATTATTTATTGAAGGGAAACCGCTGGTGGCAGAGAAAGAGATGTAATGGTTTATTCCTTCTTGAATTTGCCCTAAATTCGCCCCCCGCAAAGACGTCATTCACTCACAATAGTGGTGAAATTTTATTACCTCCCAGTTATGCGGAAGGGGAGAATAAGAATTCCGGAGTAGCTCAATGGTAGAGCGGGTGGCTGTTAACCACTAGGTTGGGGGTTCGAGTCCCTCCTCCGGAGCCAAGAATACCCTGTACTAGCGGGCTGACCTATGATTGGCCGAGTCACTTA
>CAZBEL010000060.1:0-7928 GCA_964490885.1 uncultured bacterium | reverse complement strand
ATGGCGTGGATCAGGCGTTCCCGTGTGGGGTACTTGCCTGCTCTTTTGAGACCTTCTACCAACACCTGGGCAGTCATAAAACCGTAAAAATTATACATTCCCATTTGGTGACCCTCTTCGGCATATTTGTCATGGAGTTCACGATACAGCTGGGCGCTGGGATTATCGGAATTCCACAGGGCAGCAAAGTTAGCTGCAATGTAGCCCTCGCCGGCAGGCCCCGCAGCTAAAGCCACACGATGATCCATGGTAGGACTTAACCCTAAGAACTGAGGTTTGTAGTTCATCGCTGCTGCGGTCTTCATAACGATAATGGGTTCCTTCACGACTCCAGCGATGATTACGTGCGTGGCGCCGCCTTTCATCAAGTTCCCCACCTGACCGGTAAAGTCAGTGGCTCCGCGCTGATACGCTTCTTTCTGGATAGTTATACCGTGTTCCTTCTCCGCTTCCGCGGCACCTTTCAATACATTGGCACCATAATCATCATCCTGGTAAATGAGACCGATTTTCGCTTCTGGGTCCTGGTCCAAAATGTAGCGTACCAGGATATTGGTCTGTTTGTCATACCCCGTATCTGTATGGAAGATATATCGCCAGCCCGTACGGGTTTGGTCAGACATGGTCCCCGATTGGGTAGCCGGTGCAATGAGCGGCACCTCATATTCGGCCAGGATTGGCCGCAGCGCTTCGCACGGTGACGTTCCAATAACGCCGTAGAGACAAAATACTTGGTCTTTTTCGATGAGCTTGGTGGCCGCCGCTACGGCCTTTTGCGGATTGTACTGGTGATCTTCCACCAACATCCGAATCTTGCGACCAAAAATCCCACCCTGTTCATTAATATAGCGGAAATAGAGGTTGGACCCATGAGGTAACTCATAACCCAACTCCTTCATAGGTCCACTGAGGTCCTGAATATTACCAATGAGGATTTCATCATCGGTAATTCCAGGTGCTTTTTTCTGGATATCGCACCCCATGAATATGAGGCTAAAGATGAATACGATCGTTATGGTCCATTTCATAATCACACCCTCCTGTTTGGAGATTAGGTAAGCCTTTTCCGGGGATTAAAGGGAAAGAGTCGCCAGTAGAGCCTGACTTTTAACCACATCCCGTAAATTCCCTGGGGTTGAAATATAATCATAAGGAGCATAATAAGACCAAACATGAGCGCCTGCAAATCGCCTGCTTCGGCACGCATGAAAAGTCCCAGCCAATCCTTAACCTGGGGGACAAAAAGATTATCCAAATGTACAATAAACAAGGTTCCCACCACAGCACCGTAAATAGAGCCCATCCCGCCAACTAAAACCATGACGATAAAATAAATGGAAAGCAGAATATTGAAATGATCGGTAGTGATGAAATGGGTGGTATGGGCAAAAAGCGCTCCAGCAAAGCCAGCATACACGCCGGATATGAAAAAGGAGAGCATTTTATAAAAAGCCAGGTTCACCCCGACGGCTGCTGCCGTTTCATCTAAGTCACGCACCGCCATGAATGCTCGACCAATCTTCGAATGAACAATCCGACGAGCAACCACAACTGCTAAAACAGCCGAGGCCAGAATTAAATAGTAGTTCTCCCAATACCCTTGAAAGCGATGCCCAAACAAGACTGGACTGGACACCTCCAACCCAGAAGCGCCGCCAGTCCACCGACGAAAGGCAATAATCAAACGGGTCACGATAAACCCAAACCCCATAGTGGTAAGACCTAAATACATGCCGCTAACTCGCAAGGCAGGGAAGCCAATCACAAAACCACTTAAACCAGTGATGATAGGCGTGAGAATGAGTGACCAACCAAAAGGCAACCCTGCTTGATCTACCAACAATGCCGAAGTGTAAGCCCCAATAGCGAAAAAGGCCGCATGACCTAAAGAAATGAGGCCGGTATAGCCGCTCAACAGGTCCAAGCCTACGACCAAAATCATGTAAATCCCAGCCAGGTTCAAAACATATAAATAATACCGAAAACTGATGGTCGTCCCGCGCAATACAAAAGGTAGCGCAAGGAACAAGATCAAAAGCATGGGGATCCACACTAACCGCTCCTCTTCATAGCGTCCTTTTACCATTGACTACCCGTTTCCCGCGAAGCTTTTCATTCCCACATCTTCAGTTAATTACTCATACCCTTCGCAACTCCTCCTTACCCAACAAACCAGCCGGTTTCACCAAGAGAACGGCGATGAGTACGATCCACACAATGATGTCATTGATCTCCTTGATCCAACTAAAATGAAAAGAGAGGGTACCCATACTAATCGTTTCGATAACGCCTAAGAGTACGCCACCGATAATGGCACCGCGGATAGAGCCAAAACCTCCCAGAATCGCCGCGGGAAACGCCTTGAGACCAAAATAGCTCATGCTCACATCCAAGAGGGACATTCTGGGAGCCAACAGGATCCCACCAACGGTAGCCACTAACGTTGAAAAGACCCACACTAATTGGTAAACCTTTTTCACCGGAATTCCCATTAACTGGGCTGCGTGGAGATCTTCGGCAGTAGCCTGCATGGCGATTCCCCAGCGGGTTCTCTTAAAGAAATAGTAAAAAAGACTTACTAAAATCACGGCGCAGAGAATAATCGTTAGGTCAAGACTCGAGATAACCACACTACCCAACACGAACACCCGATCTCCAAACGGTGAACGGGGAACCAAACTCATCGGTCCGGCAAATAAGGAAACCAACGAACGCAAAATGATAGAGAAACTAATCGTGGCCATGATCACCGAAAAAATGGGCTCATCCTTCAAAGGACGGTTGATGCAATAATCAAGAACAACCCCAAATACGATGGCAAAAACCAACGACAGTAAGAAGGCAAGAAGAAAAGTCCCTAAACCAATGTCTCCACTACTACCGCCGATGTGCATAACGAGATAAAAGTTAACATAAGCCCCCACCAGCATGAGTTCGCCCTGAGCGAAGTTCACTACTTTCGTTGCTTTGTAGATAAGAGTAAACCCCAGGGCCACTAGGGCGTAGATACACCCCAGGGCAATTCCACTAATAACTTCCTGACTGATACCGGCAAGTAAGGAAGTCATCGCAAATCTGCTTTCCCGGATAATAGCAATTGACCCCTTTGATCAACCAGAGTAAGAACAACCGTTTTACCATCATTATTAGTTCTCAAAACGACTTTTTCACCAGCGTATACCGGTGCTTCAAAACGGACCGACAAAGACCGTAATGTGGAAGGGTCGTCATCACCAATAACCTCCCTGATAACCGAACAAAACGTGGCCATTCCCTGTAGGATGGCCCCTTTGAATCCATGATCCCGGGCGTAATGATCATCAATATGAATCGGGTTCTTATCACCAATCAAAGTGGCGAACTTCTGAGGTAAATGATGATCGATAGTGATTTCGCTAATTTTCTCACTCATCACCAATATCAGCCCTTAGAATTAATATGGTTGTGGCCCGGGTTACTACCTCTTTATGCTGATTCCGAGATACGAAATGAAGTTCCATGAAATCCTGAGAAGGTTCCTGGCGTAAACTTTTCGTATTAATACTTCCAACGGTCATCGTTGTGTTGATTATATCGCCAACCTGCACAACATTTTCAAACTCCACCTTTTGCTCCCCGTGCAATACACAGCGCGCTTTAGATTTAAAAACTGGATCAGCAAACAGTTGTTTAACCGTTTGGAACAAGTAGACTACTGCAAAGGCGGGTGGGACTATTGGCTTAAAAACGATAGGCCGATGAATATTTTGTTCATCAGGATTCCCCTCGTTCAATACACTAATAAATTCTTGAACTCTTTTCTTATTTACCCGAAAGGAACTGGTAAAACGACGTCCTAACAGGGAATTTAAGGACATCACGGTATGGTGGACCCCGGTGTGGAATGCATACCAAGAAATATACACTCCCTGACCGATATCTATAAAAGCAAAAAGGCAGTCCGAAGACTGCCTTTTCTTAATCGGGATATGTAGTTATTTCAATATCGTAAGTTTCCTGGTGCGCTGGTAATCCCCGGCTTCCAGTCGATAGAAATAGACGCCGCTGGCCAGTTGATCAGCATTCCACGGGATTGTGTACCGGCCGGCCGGTTGTACTCGGTCAACCAGACGAGCCACCTCTTCACCTAACAGATTGTAGATGACGAGCTTAACCGGCCCCGCTTGGGGTAGATCATACTGAATCGTCGTCGTGGGATTAAACGGATTGGGATAGTTAGGATAGAGAGCATATTGCTTAGGTAGCGGCGCGGCGCTCTGTCCCAAGGCGTTGAAGGTCTCAAAAACCCGATCTACGGCATCTTGGATGAGAGTGGCAAACCCTTCCAAAGAATCACTGGCCAAAAAGATTGTTGCCATGTAAAGCGTGTCACCAGCACTCAACGTGAAAGGATCTGTGAGCTGCATTAAGACATAATCCGAAGGGACTGTGTCAGCAGGTGAATCCACATCACTTTCCAATAAAGCCACAAATTCAGCCAGGGTTTCTGGTTCGTCCCCCATAATATCTAGGGAAATATGATGCATTCCGAACATGTCAGAGGTCAACGAGGCAAATCCAACATAACCTGGCGAACTCCCATTATCACCATCGTCATCATACATATAACTCACGGTAATTGGGATTTGTACTGCAAGTATGGGATGGGGTACATCAAAGTAAAGTGCCCCGGTGAGGTCATCTTCGTAACTATCGCTGGTATCGGTACTGGCCACATCCCAGTCCATAACATAACCCACGCGCACACCGGTAAGCATCCCCCAACCTTCGTAAGTGAAAGAGGAACCAACGACGACAAAATCTTCATCTTCGCCGTTTACGATTAGTTCTTCACAAACGATATTCGTGGCCCAATCATTACCTCCGTCAATCATACCACGATGGATGAACTGTCGGCCACCGGCATAATCCATCCCAAAATCACCTTCTATTGCCTGCCAGCTTTCATCTATTATTCCACCGAGGGTAGTATCACTTCCGTCCCGATATCCCAAGGTGATGAGACCGCCATCGGAAAGGTAATAATGACTCGAACCTGCCGGCCATTCGCCATCCGTTACGTAGCCATTGTTGGACCACTCAAAGCGCAGGTTACTGTAAGTGTTCGTCAGCCATAATAGTGGGGATCCGAAATCGAAGTCCACGACGACACTATCATCCTGTACATAGACATAATCACACAATTCTTCGTCGTAGACCCAGGAGTAGGCACAAACATCATATTCGCCATTGGTAACTCCCAACTCATAATAACCATCATCATTGGTCCAGTCTTCAAAATAGTCACCCGTCCAGTTATTCCATGCATAAACATTGACACCAGCCAGAGGGGCTCCCGCACCGGTAACATGACCACTGATCGTACCCGTAATTTCCAGGGGAGCGAGTACCAGATCAACCTGTACCGTATCCCCGGAGAGGACGGAAATACCATCGGTTCCCCCCATGAGCACACCAGTATCTTGCCAGTACTCTGCGTGTAGCCAATAGGTGCGGTCGTCAAAACCGATGACATCCAAGGTGTAGTTCCCTGTAGAATCAGCTTCCGTGTCAAACCAGAGTTCCCAGTCGGGGCCGGCCCAAGTAACGGCCGTGACCCAAGCTCCAGGTAAGGGATTCCCTACCGTGTCAGTGATCGATCCAAAAATGACGGCATCTTGTACAAAGGCCGGTGTTAATAAGTCCACGGTTACGGTGTCATCCTGTACAGGAATGTCAAAAGCAAATCCAGGCAAGTGGAACTCATCGAAGGGCATAGCCATCGTGATGTAATTACCGTTCATCACCGGTAAAAAGTATTGTCCAGCATAGTCCGTGAGAGTAACAAATCCATCTTCGGTCAAAGTATCCACAGCAACAACCATTGACGGGACCGGGGTTGCAAATTGATCGGCTACACTCCCGGTGATAGCACCATCGTAGTCAATCGCCGTTAGATACATATCGGGAAGAGAATAAACCTCGTCCTGTACGGTTATGGGTCCTACGCAAGTATCCCCATAAGTGGCCGTCCAATCGAAATAACAAATGTCCCAATCTCCATTATCAACCCCGATACGGAAGAAGCCGCTGTCGTCCGTCACCGATACAAACTCCATGTCCATATTTACGGCAGAAACTGAGATACCGGCTATGGGTGCATTGGTCTGGTCGTCAAATACATACCCCTCAAAAAAGGACTCAGGTGGTACTAAAGCCAAAGAAACACTCACTGTGTCATTATTGACCACCACCGAATCCATGCAGTTCCAATCATAGCCTTGATCCCAGGCGCTGGCACAGACGGCATAACTGCCATTAACTGCCGGTAACAACACCTGCCCATTCTCGTCCGTGTCGCCATTCTGGTAAAAATCCTGGTCCATGCCATAAACTTCCACCCAGGCCCCGGCGATAGGATTTCCGCTAACTGAGTCCACAACTGTCACCTCGATGGCGCCATCCCATGGCTGCATTACAAAATCCTGTGACTCCAAAGGATTACTAACTACAAAAGGACTGACACAATCAGGCTGGTATATGTTGGAATCCCAGTCGAATGCACAAAGAGTTCCCGATCCTAAGATGGTACCGAGACGATAATTCCCCTCCATGTCTGTCCAGGTCTCATTCCAGAAATCCAGCGAATCCATGCTCATAACCACGGCAATGTTAGGTAGTACGTCTCCGTCATTATTCGTCACCGTACCTTCGATGAAGGCCGGCCAGGGAGTGAGGGAGCAGTCAACGAGTAAAGTGTCACCAGAGGAAACAAAAAAGGGACCATCCAAACAAGGTTCCCCAAAGAATTCCGGATGATGGGCTTTGATACCCCAATACATAACCCCGCTCTGAAGAGGATTGGAATAAGACCCCAGAGTATCCGTGAACCCAAAACTAATCACTGCCCGGTTAGCCTGTATCCCAAAGCCTTCCACCAATGCCCTTTCAATGGGCAAGCCGTCGTCTGTGTTGGTAACTGTCCCATTCACGTTTGCATCCTGGGTCACGTCAATTGTCAAATTGGTTAAATCATCATCAGGATTGTAGAAATAAGAGACTAACAGAGCGCCTTCCTGACTGTTGTTCGTGCTGACCTGCCGCGCTCCTACGACAACCATATCGCTAACAATGTCTACCTGTAAAGAGAAATTGCCGGTAGAATCCGTAAACGTGAACCAGGGATCTTGTTCGTTTGTGGCTAAAAACAGCAGTGCCGGAGTAGTAACCGGTGATACCGTACCAGAGATGGTTTGACTTCCCGTAAGATCTAAGATCGTTAGATAAGCCTGGCCCGTTCCCCCACTTGTCGTAGCCTGGAAAATAATGTTCATTCCCATGTAGGGAAGATCGTCAAGGGTGGTTGTATAAACCCCTATTGTGGGATCCTCATCTTCGATGTCGTTATCATAAATCCAAAAAGGACCCTGGGGTCCTCCATCATGGGGGAAAGAAATTGATAAAAGGGATATTTCGGTGCTGTCTACAACCGTATCCCCGTCCACATCGTAAAATACATCCACAAGAGCGCTATCAACACCTGAACCAAAATTAATACTCACAGTAATCGCCTCTCCCGGTGAAACGGTTGCGGCTGAAAGTCCATTGATCGTTACTACCGGCACATCGCGAAGACTCGTGATTTCAAAATTACCGTCTGCCCCGGGATAAAAGGGGTGCCGCCACTGAGATGCCGAACGTAACATCATTCTTACTTGATCAATGCGGGTTGGCTCTTGTTTCTTTACGGAAGGTTGCTCTGTAGCCGATGTCCGCTGTTGATATTTTAAATAAGCCTTAGCGGACACCTGGCGGGATTTCGCTATGGCTTTTAGTTTCGGTTCCCACTCTTTGCGCAGGGCACTTTCTCTCAATTGTTTCCCGGTGGCTACTCGCTGTGCAGGACGGGCTTTTACTCCCGGGATGTGCTTCTTATTAAAGAGGTCGGG
>CAZBEL010000059.1:0-7949 GCA_964490885.1 uncultured bacterium | reverse complement strand
TGGGGAGAGTTATATGGCTGGGGAGATTGATGTCCAGGGGAATATACAGCGTCTTTTTCAACTGGCGTTAGGGTCTAGTTTTGACCTTGACCAGCTCTCCCGTTGGCAAAAGGTCAAATTCCTCGGGGAGTATCTGCGCTCTAGAAATTCCTTGCAGAGAGCCAGGGAAAACATTACCTATCATTACGATAAGGGGAATGATTTTTATGCTCTCTGGTTAGATGAAAGCATGACCTATTCGTGTGCCTATTTTCGTTCTGTGGAAGACGATTTGGAAACTGCTCAGCGCAATAAATACGAACACATCTGCCGCAAATTATCGCTGAAAGAAGGGGAGACGCTGGTGGATATCGGTTGCGGTTGGGGAGGGATGCTCATCTATGCTGCCCAGCATTATGGTGTAAAGGGGGTGGGTTGTACCCTATCGAAGAACCAGGCGGAATATGCCCAGGAGAAAATTCATTCCCTGGGGTTGGATAAACAGATTACCATTTTATACCAAGATTACCGTACTCTGGAGGGGCAGTTTGACAAATACGTATCCATCGGTATGTTTGAGCACGTGGGGAAGCAATTTTACCCGGTATTTATGAAAAAAGTCGCTTCGTTGTTGAAACCGGGCGGGCTGGGTCTCTTGCACACCATAGGGAAAGAGGTGGCCTCTCCTCCCGATCCCTGGACGATGAAGTATATTTTCCCCGGTGGGTACCTACCAGTACTGAACGAGATAACTTATCACTTAGGGGTCGCGGGTTTTAGTACGCTGGATATTGAGAATTTACGTTTCCATTACGCCAAGACCCTCGATCACTGGGCAGAGCGCTTTGAACGGCAGGTGGAGAAAGTCAGGGAAATGTTTGATGAGCGATTCGTGCGCATGTGGCGTCTATTTTTGAATGGGTCAGCGGCCGGGTTCAAATGGGGGGACACCCGGCTATTTCAAATAACCTTCAGTAATGGCTTAAACAATGAGCTATCTTTGACCCGAGAGCACATATACCGCGAAGAAGGTGACCGTCGTTAACAGGGTAAATACTCCCCTAATTGGAGGGGCCAGCCAGTAGGTCTTTGGAAGAACCGCTAGCAGCTTTCATTGATGTTTCATCACCTATTGCAATTTGCGGACATGCATGTATACTGTTTGCCTAAAGCGGCAAATTTTCAAACGACTATTTTTTGTACAATTAAATGAGACTATTTACAGTTCAGCTATTATTCGCCGCCAACTTGAAGCTAAACAGCGGTGGTTACAGGTAAGTATTTACCCAGTCTTTTGGCTTATTATTTTACTTTAAACAGTCCCCCATCTTCGGTAGCAACATACATTGATCCGTCGTTTCCAATGGCTGGCATAGAGTAAATATCACGCGGGTCGTCTGAACCTTCGTTTACCAAGCTTAAAGTAGACAGGAGTTGTCCATCTTTGTCAAAAATAGCAAAATTAACCGTATCACTTACAAAGCTTGCTGCCATGGCGACATATAAGTTGTCATCATTATCGATAACTGGAGCATTTTCAGCGAACTTAAATGGTGACAATTCAGGATCATTATAGATATCCTTTAGTAAAAATTCCCATTTAAAGTTACCCTCAGGGTCTAAGGAGACTAATTTATCTCCGGTCATTTTGAGAAAGAACAGGTCCCCATTATTGCCAATGGAAATACCGTTAAAAATAAGATTTGCACCAGGGTCATCCTCATATTGCCAGTATAACGATCCATCCGGGTTGATGGCGTATACATAATCGGCTTGGGGTGTGCTATATTGAAAAAATATCGTACCTGCATTGTTTACCGATGGATAGGAAGTAGTAAAAGTATAGTCATAAAATCCTGTTTCGAAGGTCCACAGGTGGTTGCCTGACGTGTCAAAAGCAAATAGCGACACACTGCCGGAGTCCCAATTTTCGTTAAAAATGCCCCCGGTTACGTAAAATATAGCGCCGTCGGGAGAAAAGGCTGGCGACATGCCGCGATAGACTACATTACCCCCAACAGTAATACTGTCGGTTACAATTCCCGTGTTAGCGTTTATCTTTAATATGTAATTCTGTAGAATCAAGTACAGGTATTGACCGGTGATATCCAAGACCGGGTAATTGTACTTGTTCTTGGTGGGAGTTTCCAGTTGCCAAATTAGATTGCCGTTCATATCCAGGCAATGGATAGCCGTCATGTTGTATCCGCTGGTAGGGACGTACACGTTGCCAGCACTACTGAGTATTGGGGAGGAGGTTACGGCACCAACAAGTGGGGTCTCCCACACTATTTCCCCTGAATCATTCAATTTGAAGATACTCTTGCGGTCTCTTGCTGTCCCCATGTAGATGCCATCGTCACCAATAATGGGTGAGGCCGCATCAATGGAGTAATCCAATTTTTGTGACCAGGCAACAACGCCTTGGGAAGCACCGACAAGAGTACTTCTTTCTGTGTGTTGGGGATCGTGGGCGTGCATGGGCCAGGGACTATCCGCCAGGGAAGGCCAATCAATGGGCTCCTGTTTGGAGGTAATCTCTTGGTTATTGTTATCAAATAAGGAACAGGAAGAGAGGGTAAAGATTAAAGCTAAAATTAGTGAAATGTTCTTCATGGTTATCTAAAAGGTTGAATAATTCAAGCCGTATCGTTTCGTTAAGCGTTTGATAATTTTTCCACGAACCCTCCCAATAATATCAGTATTAATGGTAAATGTTTTATTTGCAGGCAGATTGGTTATTTTTAATTCTCCGAAATATGACGAATCGGAAAAAATCTATTTAAAAATAGAATCAATAACGTCATAATAAATTTGTTCATAATCACAAACTCCCTCAATACTGTTATTTTTAACAATGTACAATTTTAGTTGGGAATGGGACAAGACTGTTATGAAGTGAATCGAATAAATGTGACCGAGAAGTTGTTGAAAAAATGTTGTTGCCTTGTAATCTGTAAAGCTATAGGTGGTGGTGCGTCAGTCAGAAAGCGGGTAAGGAAATACTCCTAATCAAAATTGTGGAGATTACTATTCTGAGATACGGACAAATAATCGTTTGCCTGGCTGATTGTTATAGAAAATCTGGGTTAGTTGAAACGAGCTCTGGTTGGTCATAAATCAACCCAATCGCCAGTTGGTACAGGAAGTTGAATTGTTTTCGGGCGATTTCGCGTAATGAAAGGTGTTTCAATAGGAAATAATCAAAACCTGGGCAGTAAACGAATAAACCCGGTAAATTGTACTTAATATTGAAGGGAAAAGTGAACCTTAACAATTTGAACGACAAACTAAACTTCGTGGATAGGAAGGGATAGGTGTAATCCTTTTGAAATCATTAGTAGCTTAATTATGAAGCCATTTAGAAGGGCGTAAGGAAACATGGGGCATATTGCTAACGCTAAATCCAGCTTAATTCCTCTGATTGATCGCCTCAATCAATATCCCATCGGTCTCGTTGATAATGATATCTTACGAGAAATATTGTCCATCTTGTTTACTGAAGATGAGGCTTACGTTGGTTCAAAGTTCCCCCTGATGGAAGCCACGCTGGATGAAATGGTGGAGAGGACGGGTTATTCCAAAGACAAACTGCTTCCTATCCTGGAATCTATGGCAGACAAAGGCCTCATCATGGATATGCCTTACGGAGGTCAAGTCTACTATTTACTCATGCCCGGGGTGATCGGGTTCTTTGAGTTTACGTTCATGAAAAACCGTAGCGATATTCCCATGGATAAAGTGGCTCGGCTTATGAGCAAATATTTCCATTGGGATCACGAGGACGGTCAGGCGAGAGAATTCTTTGGGAGTCAGACCCAGCTCACTCGTTCCCTGCCGTATGAGGAACACATCCCGGTAAGCAGCGAGATTGTATCCTACGACAATGCCCAGGAAATAATTAAGAATGCGAGATATGGTGCGGTCTCCATGTGCTACTGCCGCCACAAGCGGGAGCACGAGGGGAAAACGTGCAAAAAGGGTGCGCCCACGGAAGGAATTTGCATCTCCCTGGGGCGCGGTGCAGAGTTTCTGGTGAGGCGCGGGTTTGCTGAAGAAAGGACCAAAAGGGAATTATTAGATGTCCTGAAAATGGCGGAGAGCCTGCGTTTAACTCATATCACGGACAATATTAGGGAAAAACCCACCTTTATCTGCAACTGTTGTTGGTGCTGCTGCGAAATCATGGCTGGTGTTCAGGCCGGTTATTATAAAGGTGTGAATAAAACGCCATACATCACCGTTGTGGATCAGGAAATTTGTGATTATTGTGGCGAGTGTTTTACGGCATGCAATGTGAGGGCTATCGGTCTTGATCGAACGGCCAGTAATGGTAACGGTCGTGTTAGTCGGGTTAGACCGGAGGTCTGCTTAGGGTGTGGGGCCTGCATTTCCGCCTGTGACAAAGGGGCCCTATCGATGATTCTCAGAAAGGATTATCGTCGTCCACCCAAATCCAAGCGTAATATGTTCATGAAGATTGCCTACGAAAAGGGTCGGCTGGGGCCCTTGCTGTCGACCCAAATTAAAAAGAGATTGGGACTAAAGAACTTTAAGTAATTAGACGAATACACTACGCTTTTGATTCCAGCACATGAAGAGAGAAAGACTCTAAAGTATCTGCTAATTGTACTATTTAATTGTCAAGTTGTAGCTATGTGTTTCATGCTACCTTGGTCTAGCTATTGGGATTAGAGAGTATTTAGAAAAAATATTGTTAAAGATCAACAATTGGTTTCAGGTGAGCCATCCATATTAACATTGTAAATAAAATTGGCGGGAAATAAACTGCCATAGGAAATAAGTGGTTTAAACGGCCTTTTCGTTAAGAGAATAGCTCAAGAGGAGGTTATAAGTCAAATGATGATGTGCATATCAAAATAGTGTAGGCATTGATTTTAAACTGCACAATATCCCTATTACAAGAAAGTGATTTGTAATTTTATGCAAGCCAATTATAAGAATTACTAGTTGTGGAGTATAATAGTAGCTAGGCTATCATAAGGCATTATTAAAAAATCTGTAAAGGAGGAAACAATGAATAAGTTAAGTTTAATTGGTTTTGTTTTGATTTCATTTGTGTATACAACCGTTAGAGCCCAATCATATTTGAGCGGTGATATAGGGGGGATGACGCTTACGTCAGATACAGAATGGATTGTCTTGGATTCGGTCTGGGTAGAAGACGGTGATTCCCTAACGATTGATCCAGGGACTACTATAAAATTTACTCCTGGAATCGATGCTTTCCTGTTAATTAAGAGAGGAGGATATATCCAAGCCCAAGGAACAGAGAGTAATCCTATTATATTCACAAGCGCTGCAACGAACCCAAAACCTGGAGACTGGAAAACAGTTGCGTTTTTTGGGAGGGGTCCTGGTCAAAATCCTGATTGGACAGTTGATTCTACTCATAATGCAGGTATCTTAGAGTATATTATTATGGAATATACTTATTGGAGTTTTGGTCTGTACAATATAGGAAGCGGAACCACTGTCGACCATATTTCTACAATTTATGGCGGTGGAATTTTTATTCTTGGTGGTAATGTCGATTTAAGTTACATATCCATAAATGCAGGAACTGGAATTATCTATATCAGAGGTGGTTTCACAGGAAATATCGATGAAGTTTTGATAAATGGTAACTATAGCGCCGTGAAAATATCAAATATACATTATGGAGGTTATTGGGGAATTCAGGAACAGCTTGACCCAGACGCTTTACCAAGAACTAATCCAACCATAACCCATCTCACAATGACTAATATTCGTGAGAGACCTATCTACTTTATGGATGGCGGTATTGGAACAATTTCACAAACGATCCTTTATGAATATTCGTGGAATTGGACTGGAATTAGATGTTATGACGATTATTTATTGAGTGATATCTCTATTGACAGTATTCAGCATTTTGAAGGACATAGACCTCTAGCAGGTAATATAAATGCTGCACAAGTCTTAACAAATGTAATTGAGGCTGACCCGATGTTTGTGGGGTTTGTCCCAACAAATTCTGGAAATAGAGGAGCAATGACAGGTGGCGATTGGTTGTCAAATTGGGGAAGATATGTCCCCATGGACAAAGTCGCGCTTGTTTACCTTGACTGGATAGGAACTGTTTTACCAGGGGACACAGTCTTTACAGATTTACACTTGGGTCTATCCGAAGGTAATGATATCAGCTCCGCCGATGTTAAAGTCGTCTATGATACATTACTATTTGACGTATGGAGTGTAGAGCGCAATCCAAGTTTCTACTCTGATAATGAAGTTTCTATTGTCTCTAATGTAACAGAGGACACTATCTACATTTCACTAACTTCAAATGTGCCATTAGATCCAGATGTGAGTTGGGAAGCTATAAGGATACATTTCGTTACAAAAGATGCTTATAACGATACATCAGTCTTCATCACACCTGTATATGTTCTGGTAAATGAAGATTATGATTTCTGGACACATAATGGTTCTACACGAGCCAATGTGCCATATATACTACTAGGTGATGTGAGTCAAAACAATGATATAACTTCCTACGATGCCTCATTAATTCTTCAAAGTCTAGTGGGGTATATCAATTTGAATAACGTCCAAGAATATGTGGCAAATGTTAGTGGTAATGATGGAGTAACAGCATACGATGCCTCATTAATTCAGCAATATATGGTGAACATAATTGATAGTTTCCCGGCAGATACTGGTAGTTACTCAGCGCCAGGATCTGGCGATCTTACAATGAATAATGGTGAAGTAGAGGCGGGTCAACAAATCAATGTACCGCTTTACTTGACAAATGGTGACAATATTATGTCGTTTGAATGGCTGATCACCTTCAACCAAGAGCATTTGAGTTATGACGAAATCGTATGGTCGGAATTACTCAACGATTTCACTGTTGAAGTTAATGTCGAAAATGGAGAAATCAGGGTAGCCGGTGCCGGTCCGGTTCCCGATGGGCATGAAGGTGTGTTTGCAACATTATGGTTTACCGTTAGCCCAAACTTCGATGAAGACGAAACGATAGTGTCTCTCACAAGTCTGCGTTGGAATGAAGAAACTTTGATGCAAAATGTTACTTCTGCTACTTTAACAAGAATATTGGGAATTGATGATAATACCAGCATTCCCTCCAAATTTAATTTAAGTCAAAACTATCCGAATCCCTTCAACCCGGTCACAACTATTTCATATCAACTACCGAGATCAGCATTTGTGAACCTGTCCATTTACAACATGGCTGGTCAGCTGATTGAAACTCTGGTGAATGAACACAAGAATTCTGGTTATCATTCGGTTCCGTGGAATGCTGAAAATGTTAGTTCAGGCTTGTATTTCTACCGGCTAGAAGCAAGTGAATACTCAGCGACCAAGAAGTGCGTGATACTTAAATAATTGCGTCTAAAAGGTGATTAAAATATTTCTCTCAACATTTCCCCCCTAATGTCCTAACCAAATGACCGATTCAGCACGTAATTTCCTGTACACTTGGCTCCTGACGTCCTCGGGCTAAAAATGTACACTAATTGTGCAATATAATTGTCATCTTGTGTTTACTTGTGTCGTTTTATACTTCTTCCGAATCAGATAATTGTTTGTGTGAGTTGTGTGCAGCTTTATGGGGGTAACGAGCCTCTTTACAGTATGAAATTGAATTGCATAGATTAACATTGTAAATAAAATTGGCTGGAAATAAACTGCTCTAGGAAATAATTGGTTTGAACGGCATTTTCAGGGGGAAATGACCAAGGAGGTAGGTTTGAATCGAAGAGGAGCGAATACACTTTTGCGTTGTAGATCCGGGTGAGTGGAGAAGCTGTTCAATTCATATGTCTCTACCTTTTGTTATTAACAAAGATCTTAGTAGTATAAACTTTGAAGTTCAGTAGATTAATTATCACCTTTTTTCTATTCGTTAGTTTAGCATTTTCTCAACAAGACAGTATAAATCAAATTAAAGAAAAAGC
>CAZBEL010000058.1:0-8000 GCA_964490885.1 uncultured bacterium | reverse complement strand
AGTACGGAGCCTATCTGTGCCCGGTGAAGGGTTCTTACGATGAAGCCTTTGACCTATCATTGAAGGCTGGAGAAGCCTATGGCTGGTATTCCCGCAGCACCGGGATCAATCCCGTCCTTTCCGAAGGGAAAAAGACGGTAGCCCTGGAGATCGCCGAGGAGTTGTGGTGGGAAGTCCCTGATCAGGTATTCGTGCCCGTGGGGGACGGCTGCATTCTGGGCGGCGTTTACAAAGGTTTTTACGATCTACTGCAGTTGGGTTGGATAGAACGCCTGCCACGATTGGTGGCGGTACAGGCAGAGGGATCAGCGGCAGTGGTTCAAGCCTGGGAATCAGGGAGATTGCGGTCGGTAAAAGCCCGAACAGTGGCGGACAGTATCGCTGTTGACTTTCCCCGGGATGGGGCTAAGGCCCTCATGGCTCTAAAGGAATGTGAGGGCTATGGACTAAAGGTGAGCGACGAGGAAATCCTTGCAGCCCAGAATACTTTGGCGAAGTCCACGGGCATTTTCGCCGAGCCGGCCGCTGCTGCGGCCCTGGCTGGACTGATTCGAGCCAGGGAACAGGGATTAGTTGCGGCTCAGGATCGGGTGGTAGTTTTGGTGACGGGTTCGGGACTCAAGGACATCCCTGCGGCGCAAAAGGTACTCACTATACCCAAGGCTATTCCTCCAGACTTAGGTGAATTTCAGAAACAGTGGGAACGCCTTCATGAAAATTCCTGATCAAGTTCACTATCGGGAGGTATCCTTTATCGTCAACGGACAGGCGATCCGGCGGCGGGTGGCGACCCACCAGCGGCTGTTAGATTTTTTGAGGGAGGACCTGGGACTTACAGGATCCAAAGAAGTGTGTGGCGAGGGGGAGTGTGGGGCCTGTACCATATTCCTGAATGGGGAGACGGTAAATGCCTGTCTGATCTTTACCGTAGAGGTGGATGGTGCTGAGATTGTGACCATTGAAGGGTTGACGGAAGGTAGCGGCCTCACGGAACTACAGCAGGCGTTTGTGGATCATCATGCTGTGCAGTGCGGATATTGCATTCCGGGGATGATTTTATCCGGTGAGCACCTATTGCACGAGAATCCCACACCTGAGAGAGAGGCAATTAAAGAAGGCCTGGTGGGGAATATCTGTCGCTGCACCGGTTACCAGAAGATTGTAGAAGCGGTTGCTGCCGTGGGGAGGAAATAAAACGTGCTTTATTATCGTCCTGAAACCCGTGAAGAATTGAGTCAGTTATTGAGAACTCTCCCCTTAGAAGAGACTGTGCTTATCGCCGGGGGTACGGATTTACACCCGGCATGGGAGCAGGGTCGGCCTTTGCCGCAACACTTGGTGGACATGAAGAGATTAACCTCGCTGCGGGGAGTACGAAGCCAGGGGGAATACGTCACCATGGGGGCCCTTACTACTGTAGAAGAGTTGAAGCGGGATTCTATTATCCTGACCCATTTCGGGGCATTGCACCAGGCAACCCGGCAATTTGCTGGTGTACAGATTCGTCACCGGGCCACCCTCGGTGGTAACCTGTGTAACGCCTCCCCCGCCGGTGATCTACTACCGGGACTCTTTGTCCATAATGCTGAAGTACAGATCCTTGGAGCAGAAGGCGAACGAACACTCTCTGTGGCAAACTTCATCCAAGGACCGGGTAAAACGGTTTTAACCCCCGGGGAAATTGTTACAGCTGTGAAGCTACCCCACCCTCAGGGGAAGTCCATGTTTTACAAATTGGGATTGCGCCAGGCTATGGCCATTGCGGTAGTGAATTTTGCCATTGCCTGGGAAATGGATGAGTCCGGGAATTTTAAAACTCTTACCATAGCTGCCGGAGCAGTGGCCCCCACCGTGGTTTACCTGAAAAATTTCACCTGTGCAATTTTAAAGGGAGTTTCTTTAAAGGAAGCCCTCCCTCTTCTTGATGAGGACATTGCCCCCATTGATGACCTGAGGGCTACGGCGGAGTATCGACGGAAGGTGTTGAAAAATTTAGTTGGGTACTATATCGATAAAATTTTAATTGGAAGAAAGGATCTAATTACTGCGAATTAAGATTCTTATTTTTGCTTTTTGCGGACAAGTAACCAGCAAGTTCAGAGACACTTCGCAGTTAAGTGGGCAGATTAATTTTTAGTTATAGAGAAGATTGGGGAAGTGAGTTTACGGGTGAAACGACAGCCCCTATTCGTCAATCGTTTTCGCCCATAGAATAACGCTGCTATCGGTTTTAATGAGTTGCAGGCTTAAAATTGCTTTCCCATTTTCCATTGATACGTAGCCATACATAAAACTCTCCACGCCAATTAGCTTTCCAATTTGCACGGCACGTTCAGAATCAATGGAGCCCGTTTGAGCCAACCCCTGCTCCTGCAGGAGTTCGTGAATGCGATCGCGGCTGAGGATTTGGTAGCGGTCTAAGGCCACTAATTCCGCGATAAGCTTTTGCCGGATCCACTCCACGTCGATGGCATTGGATTTCGATTCAATGTCCATGACGGCGATGGAGGCGACCCCCAGATCCCGTTCGGCCAGGTCATTCACGATGGTAGTCACCAGACTTCCCCAGCGATCCGTGGTGCTTGGTTCCTTAGTTCTGGAATGCATCATCATCCCCATTTTAGGGGGTCTACGGGAAGTGCCTGAGGTAGTGCAACCGGAAAGAGTCAAAAAGAGGGGAGCTATGAGTAAGAATAGAAAACCATTCTTCATTAATGGTTTGAACGCAAATTTTGCTGGGCAAAAACTCATGATAGTTTCCTTTCTCATGATGATCGCTGTTTTATTTGTAGGATATAAAAGGACATATTTTAACTATGCTCCTTTCACTGCTGAAATCCCCTGGTTGGTTAAGGTTCTCAGAACTACGGTTTTAGTATATTCTCTCGCAATCGTTTATATTCCTCTTCGGTGATTTCACCGGAGGCATACCGTTTTTTCAAAATTTCCAGGGCTGAGTTATCATTTTGTGAAGACGGTTTATTATTGGTGGTGTAATTGATAATTAGTACGATGGCAGCAACAATAGCCACCCACCAGAATATCATCATGACTCCGCCACCTCCCATCCAGCAGGCTGTCTCCATGATGGCCACCTTTCTTGTTTATTGATCATGTGTTTATCCTTTTCGACGAAGCCTTCTAATTTTGTTTGCTGATTTTGGGTAAATACACCATGACTGGGCGAGTCGGGACCCACAGGTACGGGATATGCCGTATGGGAGAAGTATTAGTTCAGGTTTAATCTGTGTTGCCATTTATTGAAATCCACACAAAAAATAGGGTGTTAATGATAAATTTTCGTTAGATAGTTGCAGTTACCAATCCAACCATTAATTTCGCCTTTTAATGGTTCTTTTACCAATTAATTGACTTTAGGTTTAGCCAAAGTTTATTGTTTAAACTACCCATAATATGGAAATGTAAGACTTTTATTCTATTAATTCATTAGCATGGATTCTACGGGTCGTCGGGGTTGATAATACTGGTACGGGCTTCTTCCCAATCGAGCCATCATCTGAATTTTACCGGGCTCTTTTATCCCTAATAGGGCGTTGAATTCGGCCTGGGTTGCTTTCATTTCCGGAAATTCCTGAAGGACCTGGCTCAGGGGGTGCAGGGCTAACCCCAGTTTTGTAGCGGCCAGATTCAATCGGGAATATGTTCGACCGGATTTTACCCAGTCTAAAGGTGTGTTGGTTTCTGTTTTGATGTAGATGAATCCACGGGAACTCTCCACGGCCTTCCGAAAGGCAGTCAGTCCGGAGGTTTTGTTATTTTCTGAATGCCAGGTCTCCGGTGAAAGGAAAATTTTTTCCGCAACCCACTTGAACAATCCTGACATGCCATTGCTGTTTAATGAAATCCCGTCGTTGTACCTGGCAATCTCTTCGTCACTGAAGCGAAACCACTTTTTGGACTCATCGTACGTGCGATAGGTGTTTGTTTCAATCTCCATAGCTTTGATAAACAGTCTTATGAGGGGCTCCATTTTGGACGTTTGGTTGATGAAAACCAGCGCCGTGTCGCGAGGGTTTACCAAGGAATGTATTTCGGAATATTCTGCGTCAGCAATGAGAGGGCCGGAATACTTCGTTCGGGTAGTTTGTCGTTTGGAGATATTGTCTTTTAACGGATCGACTGTTTGTACACTACTTTTTATAAGTTGAATGTGGGCCACCGGTTTCAGGCCAACTTTGTTAGCGTCATAAAACCCTTCGGGGAAGTAAGTAATACTGTTCTTATAACCAAGAGTACCGGCACCTAGGGAGAGAATCTCCAGAAATGTCCCTTGGCCGATGTGAATCTGCCTTGTTGTGGGGTCAGTTTCGGGCAATATTCTATTTTCATCCACATATAACGAGCATTCGTGCTCGTTAATGATTTTGAACTTCCAGGCTTGTGTATTGTGAGGATTGGGTGCGGTGATACCTATTCCCAGGGACTTTAGGATGGGTGTATTCAGGTCGTCCGGGATGATGGCTGCGTTTGGGTCAGCCAGTAAAGGTTTAATATAGGGACCAAATGTGTTTAGGAATATGGGAACAGTGACGAACACACCTGCTTGATGGAAGAATTCCCGGCGGTTAATACGGTTCATTTCTTACGAGGCTGAGTAAAGAGGTTGCTCATTTGCTTTAGGAGAACCTTCTCTGATTGCGTTGAAACCCGGGTTAAATTTTCACAAAACATGGTAAGACTACTAAAAGAATGCCGGCCACAATCAGGGTATACACGTTGGAAATGAAGTGAGGGATAATAAAAAGGGCAATACCGGTAAACAATGGGACGACGGCTTTTTGTTTCTTGCCATAGACAAAGAAACCCAGGCCGATGATCCCAAAGACCGTACCCCAAATAAAAAGTGCTGTTCCTTCCATTGCAGACCTTATGGTTTTACAATTTCATGAAGGTTGAGTAGTTGTGAATCAATAACATTTGAAGTCCCAAAAGGGTATGTTGAATCATTCACCTCAGGTTTTTTTGTCGAAGGTATCATCATTTTTAACTTTAGACTAACGTGCAAAAACGGCCACTTGCCAGATGAGAGTTGTGCCGTAAAAATAGCGCTTCAGTCCATTCCTCGTAATAATGTTCTCCACCGTTTTTGTGGGGTGGACAAACACCCGGAAAGGGCTACCCATTATTTTGGGGTACAGGTTTAAGATGGGTCGAGCGAGTTTGATCCACCACGTATCTCTTAAGTACACGACTCCATAGACTTTTTTAGCCAACCTGGAAGATAAACCGACCAGGGCCAGTACGTCATCATAGCAACAGATCACGCGATCCAGGGTGACAATATCGGCTTGGTCTGAATCTGATGCCACGGTAGTAAAATCGCCATGCTTGTACTCTATTTTGTCTGCCAAACCGCGTTTTTCAGCTTCTTCCTGGGCCACTTCTAAGTAGGCCTGGGATGCATCGATGCTGGTCCCCTTGGTGGCTCCTTGCTCTAATAAATGGAATTGAATAGCCCCCACACCACCACCGATATCCATGAAGTGACGCTCCTGAATTCCCTTCTCTTCAATGGCTTCTAATAACATTCGCGTGGTTTTAGAGGGCCCCTTTTTATGGTATTTCTTCAGGTCCTTTAAAGCTGTTTTTTTATCGAACATCTTTTCGATGCCCTGGCACTGGCAACATCCCATGGTTCTTTCCTTTGTTTACCTAGGATATTAGTAATAATTCCTGTTTTAACGTCGGTTTAGTTTGTGCATAATTTTTTAGTTGATGTGTATTATTTATATAAAAATGGGAGTCCATTTAAGACTCCCATTTCAAAATCTACAGTTTGATTCTAAAGTTATTTCAACAGGATCATCTTTTTCGTTTGCACAAAGTCAGCGGTGCTTAACTGATAAAAATACACCCCGCTGGGTAACCCGGCAGCCTCCCAAACCGCATATTGATTCCCGGCCTCCTGGATCCCTGAAACCAGCGTGGTCACTTCTTTTCCTAACATATCATAGATGATGACCTGGACCTTTGATCTATGGGGCAGTTCGTAGCGAATCGTGGTGGTCGGGTTGAAGGGATTAGGATAATTCTGGTAAAGAGTATATTGGCGGGGGAGGGGCATGTTTTCCATTACACTAACGTTCCAGTGATCCTCCCACCAGGAGCGTAGCCAGAGCACCTGAGTTTCGAGATGCGTCAGGGCGCTTTCGAAGGTAGTATCAGCAACGGCGACTAGGGCAAAGACAACTTCATTGGAATCTCCTGCCATGAAGTCGAAGGGCCCTGTGCTGGTTAGAAAACCGGCGCCTCCGCCCCCTCCGGTCAACCAGTTCCAGCCCTCGTTGGTGACGGGATTCCCGTTATAGGTAAAGGTTGTAGTGTCTCCCGATAGGGGGTTAATGATGGGTGAACCATCTGGCATCCGGCCTTCCATGATATATCTTTGTTCTTCTGCGTTGGCCGGAAAAGACCCCAGATTACCGAAGGTGTCACTGTCGTCGTGAATGCACCATCCTGCTGTAGGGGGTAGGTTTTTAGCCCCAGAGATTGTATTACCAAAGAATCGAGCCGTATTTCCCGGAGAAGGAACCATGGGTCCCTGCAACAACACATAAGCACAGGCCCTCGGTTTTAGTCCTTCTAGATTATTAACTGGACTGTACATGAACATGTACTTTCCCATCTCATTGTAACCCCCGAGGTTCGGCAAGAAAGGGTCAAGGTCGATGTCTGTCCAGAGTCCCAGGATGAAATTTTGCCAATCATCACTGCTGCGGTTGTAAATATGATAACGGTAGAAGATTACGTTTGAGAGGCTGTCGGCATTGCCGTAATCCCACACCGTTTCATGGATTTCGATAGGATTCGCTGGTGAAGGTGGCCCTCCCAAAAGATCGGGGGAAGGGTGGGCATCGTTGTAAATCATGAACGTGGTCTGTTGCCCAATGACCGTTGGTGACCCGTCGTCAGCATGGGGAGCCCCCCATTGAACGGGCCACTGGTCATAATCCGGGTCCCCTGGCCCGCTGGTGTTATCGATGTGGTAAATGCGGTACGTGGTGGAGTCTTCCGGAGCGGCGATCATGGCCGCTGCACCGTTTATGATAGGTCCCTGGGAGTATTCCAAGTTCCAACTTGAGGCCGCAGTGATTAAAGTATCCTGATGATAGCCAGATAACCACAGGCCGTGATCGAATTCGATGGAACGTTCCCATATAGACCCATTTTGTCCTAACCAGTATAGTCCCGGTTTGTTGGACGATCGCCAGTCTAAAGCGCCGACATTGGTCAACTGGGCTCGCATAGTGGCGGTACTGATGCCTAGGGTGTCATAAGGGACCGATTGTGAGGCAACCAGGGAGAAGAATAAGAGGAGCTTAGTGGTCGTAATGAGTATGTGTCGCATGGGATGGATTAAGTTAAAAATAAGAGATACACAATGAGGATCATTATTGAGCTTTAAATGTCCTGGAAATTGAAATTCAGCAGATCGCGATATGTAGCATCAGCATACTCAGGCGCTACCTGCCACCAGATAATGGCCCGGTTGCTACGGTAAAAATAATGGTCGAACCCCATTCCTTTGGTTTTCATCTTGATCCCGTCGTCAGTTTCTTCAAAGGTCAGTGGTGCAAAGACAGGAGTACCGGTAGCCATTTTCATTGACATGTCCATGAGGTCTTTTCGAGCGGCCTCCTCGTTTTCGAAGAGACTTAAGTATAGGATATTTCCCGATTCATCACCACCGTAATAGCCGATAATGTACTCTGTAGCGCCCAGGATTTTTCCGTGCATTTTCTGGATTATTTGGGTCGCCTTTTCCCCGCGGACGACTGAGGTGAGATTTAATTCGCCTAATCGCTTAGGTAAAATTTCACCATTTCCAGCACAACCGATAAGCGTGAGCAGAACCGGCAAGGCCAAAAGAAATTTGGTTGTTGTTTTAGTAGATTTCAAATTCATCTTTCTTTCCTTCTATTAAGGGTGTGTCAAATTTAGGCTGGGAGTTGAGAGAAGGTAAACCCAATTAACGATTT